>JACQFP010000050.1 GCA_016200005.1 Verrucomicrobiota bacterium
CCCGGACGTGGCAGGCGACGGATGCCTGCGGCAACAGTTCACAATGCAGCCAGAAGGTGACCATCGTGGATACGACCGCGCCGGTGATTGATTGCAGCGCCAGTCCCAACAAGACTGTGCAACAGGGGACGGCCTGGACCTTTGATCCGCCGACGGCGACCGACAACAGCGGCGGCAACGTGATCACGATCGTCAGCACGGTGACCAACACCAGCGGTCATTGCGGGACGACCTTTGACGCGACCCGGACGTGGCAGGCGACGGATGCCTGCGGCAACAGTTCACAATGCAGCCAGAAGGTGACCATCGTGGATACGACTCCGCCCACCGTAACTATCACTAGTCCGACCAATGGTACCATTTTCATCGCGCCGGCCAGTTTTACGGTACTGGCCGAGGCGCACGACCCGGACGGCGTGATTGCCAAGGTCGAGTTTTTTGCTAATGCAAGCAAAGTGGGTGAAGCGACGAATGGCGAGCCTTACTTTATCGTTCTGACCAATGTGCAGGCGGGCAATCACACGTTGGTTGCAATCGCCATAGACGGTTGCGGGCTGGCGGCCACGTCGGCGCCGGTGAGCATTACCGTGCTCGAGCGTCCACCGTTGAGCTTTGTCAGTGAAATCCATTTCAACCCGCAAACTGGCCTGTATGAGCAGACCGTGCGGGTGAGCAATCCGACGTATTCCACGTTTGATGCCGTGCGGCTTTATGTTTACGGACTGACGAACAATACGACTGTTTACAACGCCTCTGGTAACACGAACGGGGTGCCCTTCATTGAATCGCACACTGCGGTCGCACCGGGCAGCTACATCGATCTGCTCATCGAATACTACGTGCCCTCGGACATCATCCCGGACCCAACCTTGCTCGCTGCCCTGGTGCCGCCGCCCGAAGGCGGTGGTGCGGTCGCCCAAGGGGTAGGCCAGCACATCAACCGCGGATTCATGCGGCCGGACCAGACGTTCCTGGTTGAGTTTGCTTCCGTATCCAACCGCGTGTATTCCGTGCAGTACACCAGTGACTTGAAGGAGTGGAAGGCGGTGCAGCCAGCCATCACCGGCAACGGTACCTGGATCCAGTGGATCGACAATGGCCAACCAAAGACCGATAGCGCGCCCGCAACCCAAAAGCAGCGCTTCTACCGCGTGATCCTGTTGCCATAACCTATCAAATCAATCAGAGTGCCGCGCATGAAAAACCATAGTCTCAGGCAGTGCATCATCCCTTCGATGGTGTTTGTGGCTCAGTTGTCTTGGGCACAAACCTCAACTACGAACGTCCCTGCCCCCGCTGAATCATCGCGTGCAGCGACCTTGGAATCCGCAGTGCCGCTGGCGCGCAACCGGATCAGCGTCAGTTACCGGATGGGTCTCAACATCACGGCGGACTTCAAGCGGCTCGGCGGTTTCGCAGCATTGAGCGATCCCGGCCCGGCGACGGGCGGCGCGGAAACCCGCAATTACGATGACGGCTACAACCGCGTGGACATCTCCGGAAATAATCATGGCCCCGGTTTTGAAAACACAACCTGGTATTGGGGTTACCAGAATTCCGGTTCCCTTCAAGGGAACAACATAGTCCTCAACAGCTCCTCCTCGCCGGCCAATGCCGTTTCAAAAAACCGGGACGACGGCCCCGAGCACGGCGTTGAGATCAGCTACAGTCGTGAATTGTATCGCGAGAAGAAGTGGCGGTTCGGCCTGGAGGCGGCCTTAGGATACACCCCGCTCAGCATCAGCGATGGCCGGACGTTGATGAACCGCGTGGACCGCATCACTGACTCGTTCGTTCTCCCGAGCGGCGTTGTGGCGCCCCCCGCCCCCTACAATGGCACATTTCAAGGGCCAGGCGCGGTCATCAGTTCCACTCCGGTGCGCAACACAACCGTCGTCTCCCAGACCGCGACCATCACCGGTGAGCGGAACCTGGATGCCGATGTATTTGCCATCCGGCTTGGCCCGTACGTGGAGGTGCCGCTCAGTGAAAAGTTTTCATTGATTTTCAATGGCGGTCTGGCCTTGGTGGTGGGTCACACTGATTTCAGCTTTCGTGAGACTGTGACGATTGCCGACGCCGGCCTGGTTACGCCGCTCCGCTCCGATTCCGGTACCCAGACTGATTTCCTTGTCGGCGGTTACGTCGGCGCCAACCTCGCCTACGCGCTGACGAAGGAAGTCAGCTTGTTCAGCGGCGTGCAATTTCAAGCCGCAGGCCGTTCGGTCAACCGTGAGGCCGGCAAGGTATCGATCCTCAACCTCGGCGAATCGGTCATCGTGTCCTTCGGCGTGAGCTACTCCTTCTGAGTCGGCCGAATCAGAAGTGGCTGGAGAAACTGTCAGGGTGCTTCGTTCTGCTGCGATGGTTTAAGTTGGCGTCCACCTTGGACGTTTTGCTTTCCGGTAAACAACCCGCCCGGCTTTCGATCAAGAAACGCCGACATCTTTTCCCGTCCGTCGCGAGCCTTGACTTCGCGCGCCCACGCTTCCAAGATGCCGATGGTATGGGCCGGAAATCCTTTTTCCTAAAACATCGCCCGGGCGGGCTCCGGGAGGAAAGGCTGTTTCCTGTTTCCATTCCAGAAAGTGAAGGGTTTTATATGGAAAGTAAGATGTGGCGGTCGTGTTTGGTGGCAGCGTTGGTCGGGGTTTCTTTGTTCCTCCGGGTAACACCGGTCTGGAGTCAGGATCGCGACGAACCTGGCGCGCGGCTTGAGCGCTTGGAACGACGCGTTAATGAAATGGCCGAACGCCAGGAACAACTCCTGCGCCGGCTTGGTGCTCAAATGGAACACCAAAGGGCGATGATCCCGCCAGGAGCCGAAAACTTCCGCGCGCCGCTGCCGCCCCCCGGCGTGCCGGCACGGGGGCCGCAAAACCCACACGCCGCGAGGGTGGCGAAGGGCTTGCATGATGCGTTGGGACTGCTCTTCCTCATCGGAATTATCTGCAACATCCTGCTCACGATCTGGATTTTCACCGATATCCGGAAGCGCGGCGAAGGCTCGGGCATCTTCGTAGCGCTGGCGCTGGTCGCGGGGATTCCGGCGGCAATCATTTACTCGCTGGTGCGACTCGGCGACAAGAAAACCTGACGGTCACACTGCTGCGAGTGGAGGGGATGCCGGGTGGCGCGGAACGTGACCCCGCGCAAAGGACGATGCTCCGAACTTGTCTCGGGCGACGAGACGACCGAAACTGCCGCCACGCTTCGATTCAAGGAATCAAGACCCGCAACGTCCGTGGCACGGCTTCAAAATGAACGGGCGTGTGGCCGACGAATTCACCGTCCGCCTCGACGTCCAGCGGCAGGTCTGGTTCCACCATCAGCGTTCGCGCGGTGAGATAGCGCACCTTGCGATGGGTAACGTGGCGACCCCGGCAGACGCGCCAGAGCAGTCCGACGGCAGCCCAACGGCCCACGGTCTCGCACACGTTCACGTTCAACAGGCCGTCGTCCATCCGCGCGCCGGGCGACAGCCTGATGCCGCCGCCCGACAGTTCGCCGTTGCTCGCACACACCAGCAGAAAACGGTTTTCCCAAGTCTGACCGTCACAGGTCACGCGCATTCGCGGCGCCGTGCAGCTCCAGATGGCGCGGAGCGCTCCCACGGGATAGGCAAGGCGCTGGCCGAAGATGCGTTTGACGCGCGGCGTGGTCCGCTTCACCACTTCACCGACGATGCCAACGCCCCCGTAAAGCAGAGCGTGACGCGTCACCGACATCCCTCGCCCCTGACACTGGATCCGGATCACGTCCAGGGCTTTGGTGCGTTCGCCACGCAGAGCCAGTCGCGCCTGCTCCGCATCGTTGATGCCGCACAAGCGGGCAGTGTCGTTTCCGGTGCCCAAGGGAATTACGCCCAGAAGCGTGTTCGTTGCGCCGGAGAGCAAAAGTCCGCTGGCCACCTCGAAAAGCGTTCCGTCGCCGCCGACCGCCACGACGACGTCGCATTCACGATTCAGGTCATGCGCCAAGCGCACGGCGTCGCCGGGCCGCGCTGTGAACAGCAACTTCTCCGGAACGCCGTCTTGACGAAACTGGTCTCGCAATCCCGTCCACCGCGCCTGGCCACGACCGGCACCCGCCACTGGGTTGACGATGAACCCGATTCGCTTGCGCATCATGAATGTTTGAATCGCCCCGCGGCGCCTTTGACTTTCCGATAACTTACGCCCTTCGCCGATTTCGCATCCTTCGCCGGTTGTGAATCGTCAATCGCGCGTTTCAACTCCTTGATCTGATCGCGCAACAAAGCGGCTTTCTCGAACTCCAGATTATTCGCGGCGGCGAGCATTTCATGTTCGAGCTCATTGATCGTCTCAGTGATGTCCACGTCCATCCCCGCGTCGCGCAACACGCTGCTGGCTTCCCTGCGCTTCGATTCGTACGTGGCCAGACTTTCCTCCACGGCGCGGCTGACGCTGCGGGGCGTGATGTTGTGTTCTTTGTTATAAGCGACCTGCTTGGTGCGACGATACTCCGTGACTGCCAGGAATCTTTTGATGCTGTCCGTCATCACATCGGCGTAGAGGATGACTTCGCCATTGAGATGACGCGCGGCGCGTCCCGCCGTTTGAATCAAACTCGTCTCGCTGCGGAGGAAACCCTCCTTGTCCGCGTCCAGAATGGCGACGAGCGAAACTTCCGGCAAATCGAGTCCCTCGCGCAGCAGGTTGATGCCGACGAGCACGTCGAACTCGCCCTTGCGTAGTGCGCGCAAAATCTCGACGCGCTCAATCGCATCAATCTCGCTGTGCAGATAGCGCACGTTCACGCCGATGTCGCGCAGGTAATCTGTCAATTCTTCCGCCGTCCGCTTTGTGAGCGTCGTGACGAGAATGCGTTCCTTCAGGTCCGCGCGCTTGCGGGCTTCCTCGATGAGATCGTCAATCTGTCCTTTGAGCGGCTTGAGCGTGACTTTGGGATCGATGAGTCCGGTCGGGCGCACGACGAGTTCCACAACGCCCGGACTTCCTCTCGCCCGGCTTTCGGCCACCCTCTCCCCATCGGAAGGGGAGAGGGACGGGGTGAGGGGCGCTCGTTTCATATCCGTAGCCGCCGACGTGAGTCGGCTCTGATCACATTCCAAGGAAGAATGAGCGGACTCACGTCCGCTGTTACGATCTTGGATTACACTCTCCCGCGCCCACTCGATCTCCCGCTTCGCCGGCGTGGCGCTCACGTAAATCGTCTGCTTCTGCATCCCTTGAAATTCCTCGAAGCGCAGCGGGCGATTATCCAGCGCGCTGGGCAACCGAAATCCGTGCTCGACCAACACCGTCTTGCGCGAACGGTCGCCCTCGAACATGCCGCCGATCTGCGGCACGGTGGCGTGCGACTCATCAATCACCGTCAGAAAGTCGCTCGGGAAGAAATCAATCACCGTCGCCGGTCGCGAACCCGCCGGGCGGGCCGCGATGTGGCGTGAATAGTTTTCAATACCCGAGCAGACGCCCATTTCCTCCATCATTTCCAGGTCGTATTCGGTGCGCATCTTGATGCGCTGCGCTTCGAGCAGCTTGCCGTGCTGCTCAAACCACGCGATGCGCTCGCCCAATTCCTCGCGGATGCTGAGGATGGCGCGCTTCAGTTTTTCCGGCTGCGTCACGAACTGTTTGCCGGGATAAATCGTCACCGCGTCGAGTGTTTCAATTATGTTTGCCGTCAATGGCTCAAAGCGTGTGATGCGCTCAATCTGCTCGCCAAACAATTCGATCCGCAACGCGTCCTCCGTGTAACCCGGGCACAATTCGACGGTGTCGCCG
The DNA here is from genome assembly GCA_016200005.1 of Verrucomicrobiota bacterium. NCBI lineage: Bacteria > Pseudomonadati > Verrucomicrobiota > Verrucomicrobiota bacterium. The sequence continues at coordinate 5,772 of JACQFP010000050.1, forward strand.
CGGACACGAAAATTGCCGCGCTCGAAAGTGATGTCGTTCCGGTCATATTGCAAATCCACGAGGCGGCTGAGGAGTTGTTCACGCGTGAGTTCCTGGCCGACGCGAATCGGAATCACCATCGCCTCGTAATCCTCCTTGCTGCCAATGCCGTAAATGCACGATACGCTGGCGACGACAATCACGTCGCGCCGCGCAAAGAGGCTGCTCATCGTCGAAAGCCGCAACCGTTCGATTTCTTCGTTCCGGCTCGAATCCTTCTCGATGAAAGTGTCCGTTCGCGGGATGTACGCCTCTGGCTGGTAATAATCAAAATAGCTGACGAAGTATTCAACTGCGTTGCGTGGGAAGAAACTCTTGAACTCCGCGTAAAGCTGTGCCGCGAGCGTCTTGTTATGCGAGATGACCAGCGTAGGCTTGTCCACGTTCCTGATCACGTTTGCAATCGTGAAGGTCTTGCCCGACCCCGTGACACCGAGCAGCACCTGGTGTTGCGCGCCGGACAACACGCCTTCCGTCAGCTTCGCAATCGCTTGCGGCTGATCCCCGGCGGGCGCGTAGTTGGAGACGAGTTCATACATGGTGATGCGAAACTAATGGCGGCAAAATCGGGTGTCAACCAACCGGACTGGAACTCGGGTGCATCGCGATTCATCGCTTTCCAAATTGCCAGGCTCAACATCGGCCTTGCGAAAGAACAAAGCTGCCCTACTGTTCAATCAACGTTGTATCTAATGAAAACGGCTTTGTTGTTCGCGAGGTCTTGGCCCGGTCTTGGGTTTCTGCTGTTGGGCTTAGTCCTGACAATCATCAACGTCCCGAATTGCACGGCCAATAATCCACCGGCGACACCGACGATCACCGAACCCAATCAAGACGGAAAAATTCTCAACCCCGCCGATGTCCACATGGAGACGGCGGCCTTTTCCGATGCCGATCCCGGCGATACGCACGTTTGCAGCGACTGGGAAATCTGGAGCATATTTCCCGACGAACTGGTCTGGGTGACGTATTGCATCGGCGGCATCGAGAAGATTCACACGCACCTGGGCGACGGAGTGTTCACGAATTCGCTGCTCGGCAGGAGTCAATTGCTCTACGACACGGGCTACAAACTTCGCGTGCGCCACAAGGACAGCAGCGGCGATCCGGGCACGGAATGGAGCGCTTGGGCGGAACGGCCGTTTCACACTGCTTCGCCGGTTCAACCGTCACCTGGCCAACCCGGTTGGACGGTGCGCCAACCCGGTTACAAAGTGGAGCTCGTCGCCACCAATTTTCAACTGCCGGTCAACCTCGCGTTTGTGCCAAATCCGACCGGCCATCCCGACGATCCCAATTTCTACGTCACCGAGCTTTACGGAACGATCAAGGTGGTCACGGGCGACGGCACGGTCCTGAATTACGCCACGAACCTTCTGAACTATGATCCCGGTGGGGCATTTCCCGGCTCCGGTGAGCAGGGGTTGGCCGGAATCGTCGTTGATCCGATCACCGGCGATGTGATCGCCGACATGCTTTACAATTCCGGCGGCAATCATTATCCGAAGATCGTCCGTTTTCACAGCGACGATGGCGGGCTGACCGCCGCCACGCAGACGACGATTCTCAACATGCCGGGTGAAACCCAGGGGCAATCTCACCAGATTTCCAATCTCTCGTTCGGGCCGGACGGCAAGCTCTACGTGCACATGGGCGACGGGTTCGATGCGACGCGAGGCCAGAACACGAATTCATTTCGTGGCAAAATTCTCCGCATGAACCTGGACGGCTCTCCGGCCACGGACAATCCGTTCTACAATGCTGCCAACGGCATCACGGCCACGGATTACATTTACGCCTACGGCCTGCGCAATCCCTTCGGCGGCGCGTGGCGTACGGCGGACACCAACCATTATGAAGTGGAGAACGGGCCGAGTTGGGATCGCTTCGCCAAGATTTTGCGCGGGCGCAATTACCTCTACGACGGCTCGGACACGAGCATGACAAATTACGCCCTTTACAACTGGATTCCCGCCGTTGGCCCAGTCAACCTCGCGTTCATCCAGTCGGAAACCTTCAACGGCAGCGGTTTCCCATCGGACAAATTGGGACATGCATTTGTTTCCGAATCCGGTGGCACCTACGCGTCGGGTCCGCAGAACAATGGCAAACGCATCACGGAATTTGTATTGGATGCGAACGGCAATCTGTTGAGCGGGCCGACGAAGCTGGTGGAGTATAATGGTTCAGGCAAAAGCACAGTGGTGGGACTGACCGCGGGTCCGGACGGTTTATATTTCACGGACCTCTACAAAGAAAGCGACACCGTTGCGACCAACCGTGGGGCCAACGTTCTGCGCGTTCATTTTATCGGTCTGCCGCCGGCCGGAAGCGGCGACGGGTTGAGCGGCGAGTATTACGACAATGTGGATTTAACGAGCATGAAGTTCGTTCGTACGAACGCCACGATCGATTTCAATTGGGGCAGCGGCTCGCCCGATCCCGCCATTGGACCGGATACGTTTTCGGTGCGCTGGACAGGTCAGGTTCAGCCGCAGTTCTCCGAGACTTACACGTTTTATACGCGGACGGACGATGGCGTGCGGCTTTGGGTCGATAACCAATTGCTGGTGGATCGCTGGGTGAACCAGGGCGCAACGGAGTGGGGTGGCAGCCTCGCGCTCATCGCCTACAAACGCTACGACATCAAAATGGAGTACTACGAAAACGGCGGCAGCGCGGTCGCCCAACTTTCCTGGAGCAGCCCGTCCACACCCAAGACCGTCGTTCCGCAATCGCAGCTTTATTCCGGCACCAACCAACCCTTGCCGTTCCGGCTTCAATCCATCGAGCAACCCACCAATGGTGTCGCGCAAATCAAACTCACCGGCTTGCCGGGTGACATTCAACAAATCGAAACGTCCACCAACCTGCTGAACTGGGCGTTGCTGAGTTCGTTTACGAATATCACCGGCTTGGTGACCTTCGATGTGCCGATCACCGACAGCTCACCGCAACGCTTCTTCCGTTCGGTCATCAACCAGCAGGCTTCGACGGAAATCATCCTCGACAATTCCACCGCGACCACCGTCGGCCCGTGGACCGGCGCGAACACAGACGTGGATAAATACGGCGGCAATTATTTCTTCAAAACGAACGGCACCGGGGCAGCTTCTGTGCAGTTCACGCCGAACCTTCCCGTGGTCGGGAATTACCAGGTTTACGAGTGGCACACGCAGGGGAGCGACCACACCACCAACGCGCCCGTGGTGATCACGTTCAATAGCGGGTCGCAAACCAACTTCGTCAATCAACAGGTTGGGGGCGGATATTGGAACTTGCTCGGCGCGTTCAATTTTGCGGCGGGCACTGCTGGCAGCGTCCGGATCACGGACGCCGCCTCCGACGCCGGGAAAAAAGTTGTGGCCGACGCCATCAAGTTCATTTACCTCGGACCTTGAGCGCCCCAGGAAGTGAATTCACCTCGCGAACAGACCTTCAACTCCACCAACTGATTTTCTCCGGCCAGCTTCAACAAACAGAAATCCGCGCACTGCTGAACCTGCAACTCATAACTCAGATCCATCAGCTTTGCCGGTGTTGCTGAGAAGTGCGGCCAGACTTCCTGCCAGTCGCAGCCGAACATTTGCGCCGCGCGGAAGATGCCGTCGATGGGGCGCAGCGCTGACCCCGCGAAATTCGTTTTGCCCGGCTGACGAACGATCTGGTCGGCACCCACTTCGAGCTGCAATGTGCCCAGCGGATATCGTCCGGGCGGCGCGCCCGCGGCGGCCATGGCATCGGTCGTGTAGTAAATCGAAACTGGATCAAGCGCCCGATGAACCAGACGAAACAGCGCGGGCGAGACGTGAATCCGATCTGGAATCAAACTCACCGTCAACCCCGGGGTGTCGAGCACGCGCCAGATGATGTTGTCATGGCGATCGAGTTCGCGCGGACAGGCATTGCCAAGGTGCGTGAATCCGGTCGCACCCGCCTGAACCGCGCGTTGCAGTACTTCCGCGCTCGCGTTTGTGTGACCAAGGCTGACTTTCATCCCCAACGAAACGGCAAGGGCGATCACTTCGAGCGCGCCCGGTCGTTCCGGAGCAAGTGTTAACAGCAGGGGATCGTCGCCGGCGACAGCACGCAGTTCTTGAATGTGTTTTGCGGTTGGGTCCAGCATCACCGTCGGATCATGCGCGCCACAGAAGCCCGGTTCAGCAGACAAGAACGGCCCTTCGATGTGCCAGCCGGCAATGGCGGATTGCAGTTCGTCAGATTGCGAACGCAAGGCTCGGACGTGCCGCAAACGATTCGTGAGCTTCGACCATTCGTCGGTGATCAGCGTCAGGAGAAACCGGCCGCAGCCGGCGGCGCGCAGTTGGCGCGTGGCGGAGAGCAAATTATCCAGCGTCAGCCCGTCAGTTTGAAAGTCGATGCCGCCATAGCCGTTGACCTGCAAATCGAATAGAGACGGCGCAATCCACAAATCTTCAGACGGCTGCTTCGTCGTCGGCTCGACGTGCGTGATGACTCCCGAGCGCCAGCGCACCCAGATCGGCTGCCGGCTCGCGAAATGCCGGGCACAGATTTCACCGTTGTTCATCATGAGTTGTGGGTTGAATGTGGCGCTTTCGCACGCGATGCAGCAAGGGTCGTCATGGTTGTGCCGGGACGGGGAGATTTAGCGGCTTCCAATAAGAATCGTAAAGCAGTTTCAACGTGAGGGCCACGACGACAGAAATAAAAATTGGACGGATGAACCGCGTCCCCTTTGTGACCACCATCTGCGACCCAAGGCGCGCGCCAAGCAACTGGCCGCCGCCCATCGCCAGTCCGGCAGCAAAAAGAATCTGCCCGGCGAGCAGAAAGAACAGCAGCGAAGCAAGGTTGCTCGCGAAGTTCATCACTTTGGTGTAGCCCGTCGCTTTGGTGAGATTAAAGCCGAGGCCAAGCATGAAGGCCATCGCCCAGAACGTGCCCGTGCCCGGACCAAAGAAGCCGTCGTAAAAACCGATCAGCAGCCCGATTGCGACATCGAAGCGCCAACGCGTCATGCGCGGGTGAATGTCGCTCTCACCGAGTTTTGGTTTGAACACGGTGTAGAGCGCCACCGCCAGCAGCAAGATCGGGATGCACCGTCTGAGAAATCCCGGGTCGAGTCGCTGCACCAGAATTGTCCCCAGCGCCGCGCCGACGAATGAAAACACAAATCCGCGCGGGCAATCTCTCAAATCGACGGCTTTCGCCCGCGCGTAATGCCACGACGCACTGCCCGAACCAAATGTGGCTTGAAGTTTGTTCGTGCCGAGCGCGTATCTGGGATCGAAACCAAAACCGAGCAGGACGGGCAAAGTGATGAGTCCGCCGCCGCCAGCAATGGAGTCCACAAACCCAGCCACCATGCCGGTTCCAAACAGCAGCGGGAGTTGCCAGAGTTCGAGCACGCACCGCAGGGTACATAGCGCCACCATCCAGCTAAAGGAGAAAGGAAGCGGATGCAGAAAGTTTGGCACAACTCTCGAACTGCCAAATTGAAAATCATTTCGTTTGCCGGGCCTTCTGCTACGTTTCAATTGAAATCCATGGACTTCTTCGACCAGCAGCAACGCGCGCGGCGGCAATCCAAATTGTTGAAGTGGTACTTTGCCGTTGCCGTGCTCGCGAAGGTCATCGCATACACGTTGGTCTTTGGGACACTCGTTCAGTTACTGCTCGGCCTGCGATCATCCGTCATCCTGTCACTGGCGGATGCGTTGAATGCTTTGGCGCTGTTGATCGTGAATCCTCCGGGGTTTTGGAAATGGTTCTGGCATCCCGAGGTGCTTTGCGTCGTGGCCGCGCTGTCCGCCTTGTCGGTCATTCTTGGCAGCGCGTGGAAAATTCGCGCGTTGTCGCGGCGAGGTGGAAGTTCGGTGGCGGAATTGCTCGGTGGCCGGCGGTTGGCGTCGCGACCCGGCAATCCCGACGAACTGAAGTTGCGCCAAGTGGTGGAGGAGATGGCCATCGCCGCGGGCCTGCCCGCCCCGGAGATCTATCTGCTCGATGCCGAGCCCGGCATCAACGCCTTCGCCGCGGGGTTTACCCCAAACGACATCGTCATTGGCGTGACCCGCGGCGCCGTGCAGTTGCTCGACCGCGACGAACTACAGGGCATGGTCGCGCACGAGTTCAGCCACATCCTCAATGGCGACACACGACTGAACATGGAAATAATGGGCCTTGTGCATGGACTGCTCTGGCCAGCCATCGTGGGTCGCGTGATGGTGCACGGCGATTGCGCGGAGACGCTCATGGACGACCGCTCCATCATCGACGAGGACACGCTCAAACGTCTGCCGGCAATTCTGCTCGGGTATCCGATGATCTGGCTGGGCCTGCTTGGGCTTCCGTTCGTGCGCGCGGTCAAGAGCGCACTCTGTCGCAAGCGCGAATTTTTAGCCGACGCGGCGGCGGTGCAGTTCACGCGTTACGATGGCATCGCGAGCGCTTTGAAAAAGGTGGGCGGCCTTTACCGGCACGGCCGGCTCGACACGCCTTACGCCGAGGTCGCCAGCCATCTTTATTTTGTCACCTGCCACATGGAGTTGTTCATCACGTTGCTCGCCACGCATCCGCCGCTGGAGCAACGCATCCGCGCGATTGATCCGGGCTTCGACGGAAAGTTCACGCGAGTCAGTCCCTTGCGACCCAATGCGCGTGGATTGCTATACGAACCCGAACAAATCTCAGCGCCCGTCGCTGTGGCTCCTGAGCAACTGATCACGGGCATCGGCAACATCACACCGGAAGGTTTTTGGGTTGCGGCTTCGCTTCGCGAGGCGCTGCCGAAGTCGGTTCAATCCGCCGTGAATTCGAAATTGGGCGCGATGGGTGTCCTCTACGCGCTGTTGCTCAGTTCGGAAGACGATGTGCGTACGGCGCAACTCAATTTGCTCAAGGCGAACGGTGACCCGGCCGCTTACACGGCAACACTCGATTTGATGGACGATGTGCAAAACCTGGATGTTGCCTTCCGTCTGCCGTTGATGGATTTGACCGTGCCCACACTGCGCGGGCTTGATTTGGAAACCCAGCAGGAGTTCATGCAATGCGTGCAGGACTTGATTGAAGCCGACAGCGCCATCGAACTCTTTGAATACACTTTGCAGAAAGCGCTGCTGCGCCGTCTGCATTTGGAACGCGAGGTCGCTCCCAAGGTGCGCATCGAGTTTGAAACGGAGAAACCGGTGTTGACTGAATGCGCCGTCCTGCTTTCGGCGCTGGCGCAGATGACTCGCGAAACGCCAGGCCAGCCCGAAGCCGCGTTTGCCCGTGGTGTCCACGCGCTTATGTCTCACGCACAAGATCTGAAACTACTTCCTCGCGATCAGTGCAACCTGGCGCAAGTCGATGCTGCGCTGGAAACGCTGGCCAAGGTTGCGCCGACTGTTAAGCGGAGGATTCTCCTTGCTTGCGGCCTCACGGTGACCACGGACGGAAAAGTGGAACGGCGTGAGATCGAACTGCTGCGCGCCATCGCCAACAGTCTCGACTGCCCCATTCCGCCCTTCGTGGAAGCGATGGAGGTTTCGCCGCAGAGTTGATCTCATTCATTCTGCTTTTCCTGTTTTGGCTCCAACAATTCATCGATGCGGACGAATTGGTAGCCTTTGCCGGTAAGATAATCGAGCAGTTCACCGAAGTGGGTATGGAATTTGTCGGCTCGGCTCGCCCCGGCGCCGAAATGAAAGGACAACAAGAATCCGTTCAGGCCGTTCGGGTCCTGTTGCTCTTTGGCGACGATGCTGTCGAAGATGGCTTGTGATGAAACGAAATTCGTGTCGGCCTCGCCGGTGTAGTCCGCGTGCGAGAGTGTGCCTGCGGTGGGGTTGACGATTGTCATGTCATGATCGCAAGTCCAGTCTGCAATTTCTCGATTGTAATGTTCGTAGGGTGGCAAAAGATACTTTGACCGGAAGCGATAACTCCAGCGATCAATGGAATCATCGGCCCGCCAAATCTTATAACGATTTTCGTACAGGTCCCGCGTGAACTTTTTACGTGAAACCAAAGTTGTTTTCGAATCGCCCCATGAGCAATAAAGCAGGTGCTTATCGGAATGCACTCCGAGGTCGTGCCCATCTTCAACAATCTGGTGAACCAAGTTCGTAAATTTGGGATTGTCGAGAAAGTCGCCCGTGAGGAAAAACAAAGCCTTGGCCTTGTGCGTCGCCAGTGCCGTTAATATGGTTTCTCCGCCTTCGGCAAATTCGTGTCCGGCAAGCAAGAGGGCAATCTTCTTGTCGCCTTTCGGTCCACGGATGATCGCCCCATCACATGTCTCGCATTGAATTCTGATTACCGCTTCCGCGGCATGCTTGCGCACCCACTCATCGTTGTCTTTTACAGCATTTTGAAGAAAGGGTAGTGCACGGCTTGCATCGTCTCCGAATAAACCGAGTGACTGGACGGCATTTCCTCGCACGCGCGCATCCGAGTCGGACGTTCTTTTCATCAACAATGGCACTACGACCTTTGGCTCCAGTGTAATTTTTCCCAGAGAATAAGCCGCTGGCCCGCGAACATCCGGGCTGGCGTCGTCAAGCGCCTGCATCAACGCAGGCACCGCGTCTCGTGCTTTGCTCCTCAATTTACCTAAACAGCGTATCGCTAACTCACGGACCTCAATGTCGGCATTAGTCATGGCGTTGATAAATATTGGCACGGCTCTGTCGCTGTCTGTACCCAGTAAAGCGTGCAATGAATACCTGACGACTTCAGAATGCCCGCTTCTGATTAACTCCTGGCTGTTGATTATTTCGCGCAATGCCGGAATAGCTGGCTCTGCGGACTGGCCCAACGCCTCAAACGCATACACTGCCCTTTCTCTCTGGAACCAAGCGAAATTATGTGGAACGTGAATGTAAGACGGAATGCGAAAGTAAATTTTATTCCAGAATTCCCACAGTTTCATTTCGAACGCAGTATCCTTTGATTGTAGATCCTTCAACAGAAATGGAATTGCGTTGGTTCCAATCTGCCTGATGGCCTCGGCAGCTTTCTCGTCCTGCTCAGATTCGTGATATTTACTTGTGCGAATTTGAAAATCCCTGAGCCACGCACTCAATCGTCTTCCCTGATAAACCGGCTCGAGAGGTTGCCTGAGGTAAACCGCAACACCCGCAATTGCGATTGCCAGCAGAATAACAAAGATGATACGACGGCGCGTGCTCACGGTGAGTAAGAGTTCGCCCATTTCTGTTGGGCGCTAATAGAAATCTGTCAGAATTATGACCAGAATCAACGCTTGACCGGCAGGGGATTGAGGAATTATTCTGCTTCCCGTGAATTTGAATGTGGCATTACAAGTAGTTACTCTGGTCGTCGTAGTCGGCGAAGCCGGGGGTGCTTGTCGCGCCTAAGTAGAATTTCGACAAGAACCCACGGCTGGCAACGGCTGTGGGTTTTTTATTGCCCGCACCACCAGCCAAAACACTGGAACGTTATGAGCAAAACAACTGCGATTGCTGAAAAGAAGAAACCTGCCGCCCGCGAGCGCGCCGAGGTCGGTCCGCCGATGTTGGGGAGCGAAATCCTGGTGGCTGCGCTGGAACGCGAAGGCGTCGATACGATTTTCGCCTATCCCGGCGGCGCGAGCATGGAGTTCCATCAGGCGCTGACCAAGTCGAAGAAAATCCGCACGATTCTTCCGCGTCACGAGCAGGGCGGCGCGTTTGCGGCCGAGGGTTATGCCCGCGCGACCGGCCGCGCCGGCGTCTGCATGGCCACCAGCGGGCCGGGCGCGACCAATCTCGTCACCGGCATCGCCGACGCGTACATGGATTCGATTCCGCTTGTGGCCATCACCGGTCAAGTGCCGCAGGCGATGATCGGCAAAGGCGGTTTTCAGGAAACGGATTTCTTCGGGTTGACGCTGCCTATCGTGAAGCACAGTTATTTGGTGACCGACGTGAACGACATTCCACGCGTCATCAAGGAGGCGTTTTACATTGCGCAGACGGGTCGGCCGGGGCCGGTCGTCGTGGATGTGCCCAAGAACGTGCAACAGACCAAGGCGCAACCGGTGTTTCCGCGCGAGGTCCATCTGCGCGGTTACAATCCGATGAAGAAGGCGGATGATCTTGCACTGAACGAAATCATCGGGTTGATCGAGAAGGCCGAGCGGCCGGTGCTGTATTGCGGCGGCGGGATCATCAGCGGCAACGCGAGCGAGGAATTGCGGCAGTTTGCCGAGGCGACGCAGATTCCGGTGACGACGACGATCATGGGTTGCGGCGCGTTTCCGGAGACGCATCCGCTGTCGTTGCGCTGGCTGGGCATGCACGGGACCGCGTACGCGAATTGGGCGGTGAGCGGCGAGTTCAAATATAGGGAGAAGCTGACCGACCCGATGATCAAGGTGAAGGATGGCGCGGATTTGCTGCTGGCGTTTGGCGTGCGCTTCGACGACCGCGTCACGGGCAAGGTGGACAAGTTTTGTGAGACGGGCACGATTGTGCACATCGACATCGACACGTCCGAGCACAACAAGAACCGAAAAGTGCAACTGGCCATTGAGAGCGACATCAAATACGCACTCGGTCGCCTGGCGGAAATGGTGAGGAAGCGGCCGATTCAAAAGAAGTTCACCGCGTGGCACCAGCAAGTTGCCGAGTGGAAGGAACGGGCGCCGTTTCAGTACCGCGTCACTGACGAAGTGATCAAGTCGCAACACATGCGTGATCATCTGGAGGGCAAAGCCGGCGAGGTGATTCTGCCGCAGATGGTGATCGAGATGTTGTACGAGATGACGAAGGGCGAAGCGATTCTCACCACAGGCGTCGGCCAGCATCAGATGTGGGCGGGGCAGTACTACAAATACAAATTTCCTCGTCAATTCTTGACGAGCGCAGGGCTGGGTGCAATGGGCTACGGCTACCCGGCCGCGTTGGGAGCGAAGGTGGCGTGTCCGGATCGACAGGTCATTGACGTGGACGGCGACGGTTCGTTCCTGATGAACATCCAGGAACTGGCGACGGCGCACATTGAAAAGATTGCGGCGAAGGCAATCATCCTGAACAACCAGCATCTCGGCATGGTGGTGCAATGGGAGGACCGTTTCTACGCCGGCAATCGCGGTCACACTTATCTCGGCGATCCGGAAAACATGAAACAGATTTATCCGGATTACGTTGCGATGGCCAAGAGTTTCAATGTGCCGGCGGAACGGGTCATGTACAAGCGAGACTTGCGCGCTGCACTGCAGCGGATGCTCGATTCAGACCAGCCGTATGTGCTTGATGTCATCACGCCTTACACGGAACATGTGTTGCCGTTCATTCCTGCCGGCAAAACAGTGGCGGACATGATCTGGAAGCCGTAATGCGATCGATGCTCAACCCAGCAAGCTGAAGCTTGAACGCCAACAACGCTTGCCGCCGGGTTTCCTTTTGTTACGCTGGAGCGCGATGCGAAACCTATTTCTTTGGCTGGGGCTGGTAGTCTGTGCGTGGCCGACTCTCGCCGCCGAACGCAAGTTTGATTTCAACGAACTGGCATTGAACAAACCACCGCCCGGCTTCCGCAGCACGGTTTCCGGCGAAGGCGGGCCGGGAGACTGGAAGGTCATTCAGGATGAGGTGCCGCCGTTGCTGCCGCCGCTCTCGCCCAATGCCCCCGGTGTCACCAAGCGGGCGGTGCTGGCGCAACTGGCGCAAGACCCCACGGACGAGCATTTCCCGATGTTGATTCTTGATGGAGAAACGTACGGAGATTTTACATTGACGACCCGTTTCAAGACAATGGATGGGAAAGTGGAACAGATGGCGGGCGTGGCGTTTCGGATCCAGGATGAAAAGAATTACTATGTCGTGCGCGCCAGTTCGGCAGGGAATACCTTCCGATTCTACAAGGTGGTCAACGGTCAGCGCGGTCAGATCATCGGCCCGGCCGTGCAGATATCCAGGGGCGTCTGGCACGAATTGACCGTGGAATGCAAAGGCAACCAAATCCGCTGCCTGCTCAACGGCAAGGAACTGATTCCGACGCTGACCGACAATTCGTTCAGCAGCGGCAAGGTCGGCTTCTGGACCAAGTCAGACTCCGTGTGTTATTTCACGGATACGAAGGTGACCTTCACACCGCGCGAGGTCTTTGCTCAGGTGCTGGTGCGCGAGACGTGCAAGAAATATCCCCGGCTGCTCGGGCTGGAGATTTACGCCCAGGCCGGCGCGCCAACCCAGTTGCGCCTCATTGCCAGCAAGAAGGAAAAGGAAGTTGGTCGACCGGGCGGGAAAACGGAACAGGACGTCATCGAGCGCGGGATCATTTACTATGGCAAGGAACAGGCCTCCTGTTCGGTCGTCATGCCATTGCGCGATCAGAACGGGGACGCCATGGCGGCGGCGCGCGTGACCATGAAGTCGTTTCCCGGTCAGACTGAGGAAAGTGCCATTATCCGGGCCGTGCCGATCATCAAGGAGATGCAGGCCAGACTTACTTCGGCCAAAGAATTAGCCGAATAATCTTTTGCTTCCGCCGCAGATCAAGCGGTATTCGTTCTCAAGAGTGCGATGGCAAGAAACGAAGCGCGTTGATCCGATTGAATAATCTGGCTTTGGACCAGCGCGACCTTTCGCGGCAGACTTCCTGCTCTATCGAAAGTATGAAGCTGGGTGTTTTCATAGAGCGGGACGGGGTTCTGAACCGAGTCCGTGTGGAACGCCAACATCAGGTCACGCCACTGACGTTGGACGACTATCACATCAATGTGGTCGCGCGCAGCTTGCTCGAAAAGTTGAAGGCGGCTGGCTTTGTTCTCATCGTGACGACCAACCAGCCTGGCCTCTCCCGCGGCTACCAATCCCGCCGCGAGTTGGACTTGATGCACGAACGTCTGCGTCACACTCTCCCGCTGGATGACATCCTGGTCTGCGCTCACGACGAAACCGACCGTTGTCCCTGTCGCAAACCCAAACCGGGGCTGCTCATCGAAGCCGGCTTCAAGTGGCATCTGGATCTGGATCGCTCGCTGGTCATCAGCGACAAGTGGCAGGACGCCGAAGCCGCCCGGACCGCAGGTTGCACCTCATTCCTGATCAAATCACCCTGGGTGGGATCTGGACACCACGATTTCGTGCTCCCCGATTTGACGAGCGTTGTGGACAAGATTCTCCATCTCCACACCAGCAAGCGCGCATTGGTCGGTTAGCACAGTGGTCAGCATCCACTGACTGAATTCTTCAGAAAAATGATTCCCGTGCCGCGATCTTCGTTGCTCACCTGCACAAGGACGGTCTGTGCTCGCGTTGTTTCGTGAGTGGTGGAAGCGGAGAGCGTCAAGGTTTGGATGGTTTGTCGCTTTCAGACGGCGTCGCAGCGTCTGTCGCCGGTAGGTCATTGGGCGCCGGACGACGCATTCCGCCAACCACGATAAAATCCCCGTCCCCTCCCGGCTGCAACCTGGGCCGTGTGTTCGCGATCTCATGTGTCTGCCGCACTATGATGTCGCCATCCGGATTGATCACTGTGTAACTGAATGCGCGGGGTCCGGTCTGATACAAAATGTGGAGATTGCTGAATTTGTCCACCTGCGGCTCCGGCCGGGCGAACGAAACAATCGGGCCGATGGCGATCACCTTGAACACCTTGCCCTCGGAAGCGTCGGTGAGACGGAGGTAAAGCCGCAACTGCTTCAGGTAATTGGCTTGTTGCAGGATGTATTTCCGCACCTCGGGTTGCTGATTGTTGGCGCCGACGGCCAGCGGTAGCCCAAATTCCTGCTCCCACAACTTGGCGCCACGAATGATGTCGAACGACTTCGGCTTGCTGACGTATTGTTTGTCCCACTGCTTGATCCTCACCGTCGCGATCACCGTATATCGTCCGGCCTTGGTCAGGTTGAAGTAGGGGGTCAAATCCACGCGCTTGGTCGCCATCTTGGAAGAGTCCAAAGCGAATTCCCCGGTCACTGGAATTTCTCCACTCTTGGAAACCACGAAGCCGTCCCGCGCCTCCACCGAAAACGTCAGCCAGTCCCCATCCTCTCCCAGATGCAAGGTCTGTCCGGAGCGATTGGTGATGCGGACGGCCACTCGCAACGTTTCACTGGCCAGGAACTGATCCTGATCCAGTGCAACTTCCACACTCACCTGCGCGCTCAAGCGCCAGACCGAAGCCAGCAAAGCAACAAGCCATAATCTATAAAATCTCATCGAACCAGTCTAGGTTGGTTCAACAGACAGGCAAGCCGCAAAAAAACCCAAAATCCCGTTACGTCTGATCCTGGTCCAACTCCGTTCAGCTCCGTCCATTTATCAACCGACCAGTCAAAGCGACGTGAGCCAGCGCTCCCTTATTCAACTCTCAAATAGTTTGTCGAACCCTCGCTCCCATCGGGTCTCGAGGAGTTCCGAGCAACGTGACTTCAATTCGCCGGCGACGCCAGCCGCTGTTGCACGTGCGCCAAGACGGTGGCGGGAGAAAGCCCGCGCAGACATTCAAACGGTTTCTCGTACGTGCACGTGGACTTGAGACACGGCACGCACGGCAGATTCAGTTGCAATGCCTGATCAGTTTGACGGTACGGTCCGGTCCGGCGGGGTTCCGTCGGGCCGAAGATTGGCACCACGGGCTTGCCGAGCGCCGCCGCAACGTGCATCGGCCCGGTATCGTTGGTCACCATCAACACGCTCAACCGGATCCACTCGACCATTTCGGGCAGCGTCAACTCGCCGGCCAGAGCCAGACAACGTGTCGGCGCGGCGCGGGCGATGAGCGTGCCCAAAGACCGGTCCTCCTCCGCGCCCAGAATGGCAAATCGAAGCTCTGGATGCTGCGCGGTCAGCTGCCGCACCAACTCCGCGAAATACTCCGCCGGCCAGCGTTTGTTCAACCACCGCGCTCCCGGTTGAACAATGAGCCAGCGTGCACTTCCCGGATTCCACTTTTGTTGGACTGCGACGGCAACGTCCGCTCGTTCCGGTAGCCAGTTGAAATTCCAATGCACCGGCACTTCCAGAAATGGCAAGACGCGCAGATACCAGTCCACCGCGTGAGTGTGAAAGGTAGGGCGCGCCACGATGATATCATAAAATCCTCGGGCGCCTTCGCGCGGCTCGTCCAGGCCGATTGTGCATTTCCCATTGGCCAGCCAGGCCAGCGATCCGCTGCGCGCCAGACCCTGCAAATCTATGACCCAGTCGAACGCTTGTGCCCGCATCCACCGGACGTTTTGCCACAGCTTTTTCCAGCGCTTCGGCCCGGCCCAGCCGTTGCGTTCAAATGAAATTACTCCGGTGAGGTCCGGGTCGGCTTCGAGCAGCGGCGACAAATTGGAATTCACCCACCAGTAAATCTCACTCCCGGGATACCGCAGTTTGATGAGCCGCAAAACCGGCAACGCCTGCACCACGTCACCGAGCGCACTGGGTTTAAGAATCAGAATTTTCAAGGGCAGGCCGTTCGCACCACATTGCGGTTACTTGGGCGGACATTTGATTCCGACGTAGAAAAACGGCGGGCGGCGGTCAGCGCCCCAAGGCCAGTCGCTCTGCCAGTCGCGCCGGCAATCCCGCTTCCAAAATCTTCTTCTGGGCCTTTGGGATATCGTAATCCAGACGGCGTAATTCGATCGTGCCTTCGTCCACGTCATAAACCACGTAACCCGCCTTCGGATTTCCATCGCGCGGCTGGCCGACGGCGCCGACGTTCACAAAATATTTTTTGCCCGGCTCAACCTTGAATTTGGAATAAGTTCCGCCGCGCACCATGCTGTCGCGGATGAACGCCACCGGCACATGCGTATGCCCAAAAAAACAAACCGCCGTGTTCTGGTACGTGAAACTGGCCGCCGCCGCCAGTTTGTCGAACACATAACCCCAGCGCTGCGGGCCATCGAGTGTGGCGTGCACCATGGAGAAACTGGCCACCATTCGCAGATACTTGAGGTCTCGCAACCACTGGCGGTCTTCCTCGTTCAATTGCCGACGCGTCCAGTTGACCGCCTCCGCCGCATGCGGATTAAATCCTTCCAGCGGATCTTCAGAGGAGCAGTATTCGTCATGATTGCCTTTGACACACGGCATGCCCATGTCGCGAATAATATCCAGGCATTCTTTGGGATTGGCGTTGTAACCCACCACGTCACCCACACAGGCGTAATGAGTGCACTTCTGTTCCTTGATGTCCTCCAGAACAACCTGCAACGCTTCCAGATTGGCGTGAATATCGGCTATGATTGCGTACCGCATGTCAATTTTGTTATCTCACGATTTCAAACCCGCGAAATTCATTCTGCGCTTCTGCCCAACTCGTTTTTTCGTCCTGTATAAAATGTCCCAATTCCGACTCGCGAATCGCCCGGCGAAACGCTTCCAACTCTTCTTTGGTCCCTTCCGCAACCAGTTCCACCCGTCCATCCGGCAGGTTGCGAACCGTTCCCGTCACCTCGAATCCGCTCACCAACGCCCTTACCGTATATCGAAACCCCACACCTTGCACGCGTCCCGAATAAAATATGTGCAATCGACATCGCTTCATAACACGCCATCAGGGCAGTCAATTGCCCGACTTGGTGTCTCTTCGGGTCAAAACCAGCATCAATGCTCGCGTCAACCTGCCATGATAAAGCCACAATCACGCCGCTGGGCGCAATGATTTTGTTCTTTCTCCTTTGTTTTAACCCGTCATCCGCCCGTTTCTCGCCACGGGCAACCTCATTCTCGCTCCTTCCTCTGTTGCGCGCGCCGCTTCGCTTCGAGCAAACGACTGGTTGTGCTGGTCCGCTCTTCCGGCGTTTCCAGCATCGTTTCGCCCGCCGAGTGTTCCTCGATCTTTTCGGTCGAGGTTTGCTCCCCGGCCGCCGGGAGGCTCACGGGCTTTTGCGGCTGGAACAACTCCGCTTTGACTTGAACCGCTGGCGCCGTTTGTGTCGAGCGCACCTGTTCACGTCGCGCCAGCAAAGCCGCCAGTGACTCGTCCGCCTCGGGCGTCCTGGGAACCCCGTGCCAGAAAAAGAGCCAGCGACGCAAAGTCCGTGTGGCGCGCAGCCACTCCTCCCGGTCGATTTGAATCCGCCGCAGCGCCACATCGAGCGGGAACAAAATCACTGCCAGCTTCAGGAGCCATTCCCACAAATCGCGCGGCTGAAAAGTCTTTTGCCGGTCGTGCAAAAAGGGATTCTCGGTGAGGTTGGCGGGATTCAGCGCCTTGCCGCCGCCGCTCTCAGCCAGGCGCCGCAACAGATTCAAGTTCGGCTCCGGCGCATTGAACTCCGGCGAATAATTCACACTGGCGCCCACCACCTGCGACCCGCGCAATTGCCCCTCCTTCAAGTCCATGAGATTGAGCAGATACGCCCCCACTTCCCGCGTCGGGAAACGCGCCTCGTAATGACCCGGCCCGGTTTGTTCGAGTTTTACCGTCTGCCGCTCGCCTTTCGGACTGACCACCACCGTCTGCAAATTCAAAAAGTTCCGGTAGTCGCCTTTTTCGTCCACGGCTTCGACGCTGATGTGGCCCTCGCCTTTTTCAACGGACACTTCCGTTGTGAAGTCCGCATTCTCCAGCCGCCGCAAATTCCATTGCGCAATCTGCGACCAGAACTGTCGATACTTCTCCCACCCCAACCAGTTCTTGGCCCACTTTGCTTTCGCGTCTGAGGTAAACGCCGCCGCGCGCCCTAATCCGTACTGCCAATGCGCCAGCAGTGGGTCACCCTTGTCCGTCAACAACGGCACTTCCGCGCGCGGTTTGGGTGTCGTCGCCACATACCCGAGCAAGCGGGGATATTCATCCGCGCCGATGCCCCGCACCAGTTCGCTCGCCGCCGCGTATTGCGGCTTGAATGGTTCTTCAAAGATCGCCGACTTCAAAATCACCGCTGCTTCCTTGATGAAAATCTGCGGCAGGTCGTTCGGCGAAGTGACATTGTAGAAGCGCCCGTGCCCCTGATCGGCGATGGCGATCATGGTGTCCGGGCCTGCGTGACCGGCGATCAACACCGTGCTCACCGTGATCCGGTCGCCGACGATCGCCTGCATCAATTCCTTCGATGGCGCGTTGGGATCGCCGTCGCTGAAGACGATCATGTGTTTGAGATTGGCCGTCGATTTTCTCAAACCTTCATGCGCCATCGCCATCACTCCTTGAAACGACGGCAAATCGCCTTGATTCATTCCGGCAATTTTTCGTCCCAGTTCCTGTTTGTCGCCCACGGTCGTCATCGGAAACAGCCAGCGCTCCGAGCCATCCCACAACACCACGCCCATTTCGTCCTGCGGCCCAAGGGCATTCAATGCGCCGATTGCCGTATCGCGCGCCACCTGGTTGCCGTTGTTGAATTCCATCCCGTGCATCACCAGCGCGAGCGCGCCTTTCGGCAAAACCTTCTTGCTGTCCAGTTCCATGTTCACTGGCAGCGTCGCTTCCAGCGGCGTGCCGCGATACCCGCCCGCCGCGTACGTCTGATCTCCGCCCACGCAAACCAGACCCACGCCAAAATCCCGCACGGCGCTCTCCAGCAACTTTTGTGAATCCGCGCCCAAATCCCCGGCCGCCACATTGCTCAGGAAAATCGCGTCGTAACTCTGCATCTCCGCCAGCGTGCTGGGAAAACCGCCCACACTCTTCGCGACGACCTCCAGCCGCGAGGTTTGCAGCGCAGCCACGAGCGGCTTGTCGGTTTCAGGGTCGGCGGAAATCACCAGCACGCGTGGCTCGCCGCGCACGCTCGCAAAGGCGCTGGCGCGATTGTTCTGCGGCAGCGAATCACCCGCCGCTTCCACCCGCACATCGTAACTGTAGAAGCCCGGCTCGGAGAGCACCTGCGGAAACGTGAACAGATTTTTGCCCGCGGAAAGCTCGACCTTTTGTTCGCCTAGATATTGTTCGTTGCGATACAACCGCACCGTCGCCGACTGCGGTAGATCGGACTGCACAAAAATCTTGGCCTCGAATGCCTGCCCCTTCTTGATTTTAGGCGGCACGCTCAATTTCTGCACGGCCACATCGTTGCTGCGCGCGATGCCCAGCGGCACGACATCCACCGTTACGCCCAGCGGTTTGGCCGCCAGCACCGCCGCCAGCGCGTCACCGATGTTTTCATTACCGTCCGACAACACCACGAGCCGCTTCTGGCCCGTTTCCGGGAATGCCGCCGTGCCCAGGCGGATCGATGCCGCCAGGTCCGTCCGTTCCGTGCCCACGACCGCCTGGATTTTCTGCACATCCAGCGCGGCGTTGGGCAT
Source organism: Verrucomicrobiota bacterium (assembly GCA_016200005.1). NCBI lineage: Bacteria > Pseudomonadati > Verrucomicrobiota > Verrucomicrobiota bacterium. The sequence continues at coordinate 24,983 of JACQFP010000050.1, forward strand.
CGACTCGATGTTCGCCTCGGTGCCAAACACGATCACGCCCGCCTTGTCCACGGATTTCTTTTGAGTTGCGATTTTGTTGACATACAACCGCGCCGCCTCCTGTTGCGGGGAAGGAATGCTGTCCGAGCGGTCGAGAATGAAGAAAGCGTTCATGCCTTCCAACGGCCGCAGCCATTGCAACCCGGCCAGTGCGAAAATCACGGCCAGAACGATCAACAGCCGCATGGCCAAAACCATCCGGCGACGCCACGCGCTGAGTTGCGCGTCGGACTTCCATCCCAGCCAGAACACCCACGGCGCCGCCGCCAACAGCGTCAGCAACCACCAGGGATTTGTGAATTGGAAATTCATTCTGATTTCGTAGCCGCCGACGTGAGGAGGCGGTCAGACTTTTCTCGGGCCATGGCAATCGCCGAAATTCCCAACCGCCTTCTAACGTCGGCGGCTACAGTCGCGCGTCGGAAAAATTTCTGCACCCGATGATTTCCCGCGTCCGCCACGTAAAGGTTTCCACGGGAATCCAGCGCAATTGCCCACGGATTGCTGAATTCACCCGGTGCGCTTCCCGGCCTACCTAGAATTTCCACCGGCCGATCGTGCGCATCGAAAACCTGGATGCGACTGTTCCCGAACTCGCAGACAAATTGATTTCCAGCCGCGTCCACGCGGACATCGTAGGGATAACTCAATTCGCCCTTCCCGCTGCCCGCCCGGCCGTAACTGCGCAGCCATTTTCCGTCTGGCGAAAAAATCTGGATGCGATGGTTACACGAATCCGCGAGATAAATCCGGTCGTCTGGTCCGATGCCCAACCCTTCGGGCCGATTGAACTCACCGTTGCCCGTCCCGGCTTGCCCGAAGCTGCCCAGCCATTCCACTGGAGTCGGCGATGTGTTCTCCCTGTCCTGGGGGAGAGAGACAGGTTGAGACTTCCCTGAAAAAGAATTTCGCGCGCTGACCCCATGAACCCACCCCTCGCCCCTCCCAGGAGGGGAGCGGCGCAATGTTGGATGGTTCCCCTCCTGGGAGGGGTCAGGGGTGGGCTGGTTCGTGGCAGGCTCAAGGTGAGGGCGAGCGTTTTCTTCTAATTTCTGACCTCCGCCCTCCGCCCTCTGCAGTCGAAACCGCTGCACCCGATCCACCACGGTATATTCGCTGACAAGAATTTCACCCCGCGAATTGACCGCGACCGAGCGCGGCAACGTAAACTGGCCCTCGTTTGTGCCGTGCGTTCCCCATTGCGCCACGAGTTTGCCGTCCGGCGAAAAATGGTTGATGCGCTGGTAATGCGGCTCGACGACGATGATGTTCCCGTCGCGATCGCAGCCCATGCCCTTCGGCTTGCCCAAATCCGTCTGTGGCATCTGCCACGACAGGATGAACTTGCCGTCCGGCGAAAATTTCTGCACGCGTCCGGTCATATCGACGACGTAGAGATTGTCCTGCTTGTCCACCGCCACCGAGCGTGGTTTGTTGAACTGCCCGACGCCTACGCCGCGCGAGCCGATGATTTGCACACGCTCGAAATATTTGCTCTGCAACGTGGACTCATTCTTTGATGCTGACGGAGTGCAACCCAGACAAAAGCACCAAGCACCAAGCAACAACATCCAGGGAAACTTCAAATACCAAACACCAAGGGATGCCGCCACCCTTAGGGTTTGAAACTTGGAGCTTGGAACTTCTCTGGTGCTTGGATGTTGGTGCTTGGAGCTTTCTTGGATGTCGGATGTTCGCCTTGTGATCCGAGTTACTGCGTGCCAGATCAACAACGGTGCCATTGCCAGCCCGAGCAGCGTCAGACATAGCGCATTGACCTGCGCATTGTGTCCGTAATGAAGCAGATTGAAAATCCGCAGCGCCAGCGTCTCGCTACCAGGCGGATAAACCAAAATCATCGACTCCACATCCCACAGGCACAACAGATAAACCACATACCACGCTGCGAGAACCTGCGGCGCAATTTGCGGCCAAAGCACATGCCGCATCATCTGCCAACGCGTCGCGCCTTCCAGTATCGCCGCGTCCGTCAAATCGCGATCCACCGTCCGTACCGCCTGCCGGGCACCGCTCCACCCCAGCGCGAAGTAGCGAATGCCAAACGCCAGCACGACAATTCCCACGCTCTGATAGAATGCCGTCAGCACCCCGTTATTGAACAAGTGAATCAACGCGATCCCGAGCAGTACGCCGGGAATGAGGAACGGCAACCAGACAAGACCCAAACGCAGAGACACGAAGAACGCAGAGGAAGCGCCGAGAAGGGAGTTCTCTCTGCGACCCTCTGCGTTCTCCGCGTCTCTGCGTTGAGAATGACTTGTTGCGACCATCAGCGCCACGGCAATCACCACGGTGGCCGCCAGCGCTGCGAACCAGAACGAATTCCTGATCGCGTCCGTTCCCGCCATTACCGCGCCGCCAAGCTCCGTCCAAGTTCGTCGCGCTGACGCGATCTCCGCGATTGGCAACCCAACCGAGACAGCGCAAAGCGCAAACGAAAATGTGCCGCAAGCCCAGGACCAGCCGGCACCAAGTTGTCGCTTGAAAATTCTTGCAGGCACCGTGCCCTGTAACCGCGGCCACTCGACCTCGCGTCGCCGGAGCAACGCCAGCAAGACTATTGGCGCCATGACGAGCGGCAGACTCGCCTTCAACGCGCCCGCCGTGTCGAACGCCGTGTTGAAGCGAATCCAGATCTCGTCAGGCAAAACCTTCGTCTGCAGAATGGCGGGCACGGCAAAGTTGTTCAGCGCCAGAACGAACGTCAGGACCGCCGCCAACGCCACTTCGCCGCGCGCCACTGGCAGCAGCAATCCGTGCAGCAACGCCCAACCCGTGACAGCGGGATCAGCTTCCAACTGCGCCGCTTCCAGTCGCCGCCAGCCGCTCAACACCAGCAGCGTCGCGACCGGCCACAACATCAGCGACAGAACCCACACCGACCCGGCCAGCGAATAGATTTTGAATGGAAACCATCCTTGCCAGACACCGGCTTCACCCAGCAAATCCAGCCAGCAATTCGTGACCAAGAACGGCGGTAGCGCCAACGCCACGACCGCCAGCGCAAGAAACACATTTCGCCAACGCGCCGCCAACGTCGCCAGCCAGAGTGCTGCGACGAAGCCAAGGCCCGCCGCCAGCGCCGTTGTTGTTCCGGCGACCAGCAGACTGTTTTGGAGCAAAGGCCAGTTCACCTTAGAAAAATCTCGTTCAGTTGTTTGGTCGTTGTTTCCAAATCGCGCAGCAGCAAATCCCAATCAGGTTGCAACGCGGGCGATTCAATCTCTCCGTAGGAGACGACGTGAGGAGTCTCTGATCTCTTTTCAGTTTGAGACTCGTCACCTCGTCTCCTACCAGCCTCAGTGCTTTCGAGGGCGTGCGCGGCGACGAGTTGTCCCACGACATCGCGGCGTTGCAGGAATTGGAAAAGCTTTTCCGCGTTGTTCGGATGCGGCGCATTTCGAACCACGGCCACGGTGTTCGGAATCAGCAATACTTCTCCCGTCAGCGGCAAGGCAAGGATGGGAGCGCCTTCCCGTTGCTCGGCGGCGATGTCGTCGGAATCCGTCAACCCAATCCACCCCTCGCCGCGGGCGACGAGTTTTACGACGACGGAATTGCCGTCCACGATAAACGGTTTGTTTGCCGCGAGGGCGCGACACCACGCGAGCCACCGCTCCTCGCCCCAAAGCTGTCGCAGCGCATGGAAGTGCGTGGTCGTCGTGCCGAATTGGGGGAAGGCCAGGGCAACTTTGCCGCGCCAGGTTTCGTTGGTGAGTTCGAGCAAGGATTGGGGAGCACGCGCGCCCTCGCGCGTTCTGGCGGACGCCCCGTCCACCAGCGGAATGACGTGGTTCGCCGATTGATTTGTTTCGGTCGCACCCGTCGCGAAGGTTTCGCGCGGGGCCCGCGAAACTGCGCCCGAGGCGGGCGCGCTCTCCAACGAAACAAAGTTGGTGTTGATCACAATCCGGCGGCTGCGATAGCCGAACGCAGCCCAACCGTTGGTTTCGCGGAACACGCCTTGCGCGGCGAGTTGGCGTGTGCGCATCTCCTCATTGCCCCAGAACACGTCGCACTGTGGATGGCTCCGCTCGGCGAGCAGCCGATTCGCGAGCCCGACGGTCTTCACCGCTTCACTGTCGTAAATCGCGCGGACGTTGATGCCGGTTTCCTTCTCGAACTCGCGCAGAATCGGCTCGGCATAGACTTGATCTTGGGCGGCGTAAACGATGACTCGATTTTTGGCTTTCGCTTTGGCCTTTGAAAGCGCCGGGAGAAGTAGCGCTGCTAGAATTCCTATTACAAGAACCGGGAGCAGTCCGGTCATGGGACCATAGATCAGCATGTCACGAAACCAATGGTCCTTTTCTTTCGGCGGTTCGCTCATTAAACCGTCCTCCGATGGTAATACCACCACTCGAACAGCAGCACGAGCAGAGCGAGCGCGGCTATCGTCCGCCACAACTCCATGTTAGCGCGCTGCAATGTCGTCGCGCTCACTTTTGCGTATTGGCCGAACTGTAATTCGTCGCGCGGCTTGATGTTGCTCTCCGCCGCGTCGAGCAGGTTCACGCAAAAGACGGTTTCATTCGTGTCGGTGCGCAACCGATAGGTCCCTTGCTTGAACGTGTCGCCAAAAACAATCTCCTTCGCGCCTGTGTCCACGGTCAGCGATTTCGTCGAGCCATCAGGCAGCGTGACAACCGCGCTCGTCACGGGCTGAGGCAAACTGAGCCGGAACGGGTCGCTGGCCTTGACCATGAGCTGGCTGCTCTTCGTGCTCGCAGGGTTCAGCCATTCCACCGCGTTGGCGATGAAAATGGGAAACGAGACGCGCAACGGCCACGTGCTCTGGAGCGTGTCGAACCCGATCCACAAGATGCGCTGCCGTCCCAACTCACCCGCCAGCAGCAACGGCGTTTGCGGCGCGTCCACCAGCGACACGGCCCAGGTGGGTGACTTCGTGGCGAGACTTTCTGCGATCTGCACGTTATCGAAGCTGACGTAGCGGAGCAGTGGATGCGCGGATTTCCAGTCCACAATCGCAGGCCCCTCCACCTTGGTGACGCTGTCAAACCAGTTCGTGTTTGAGACGTGAATCGCCAGCACGTTGCCTTTCGGCCAGAACGCCGGCGTCACGTCGTCAAGCACCACGAGATCGAATCCGGCGGCGGCATCGATCAAATCGTTCGCCGTTGTGAGTTGCACGTTCGCCGTCGCGCCAAACGCTTTCTCAAGAAACCGATTCCCGCGCGTTACCAGCAACACCTTCACTGGTTGCGGGAGCAAGCTGACGATGGACGCCTGGTTGTCCGCCACCAGATCATCTTTGGCGGTCACTCGCACGGTGAACACGCCGTCTTTCGATTGCGACGCGAGAAAAACCTGCGGCGAAGTTTCTGCCGGCGGAATCGAGAGCGGGCGGCTCTCCAACAATTGATCGCCGAACCGCAACTCCAATTCCGTCTGCATTGCGTTGGTTGAAAAGTTGACCAGGCTCGCATAAATGGCGCGTTGTTTGGGGTCTTCGGGATTCGCGCGCACGTCGAGCGTCGTGACGCCGAGATTGTTCGCGCCCTTGCCGACGCGGTGATAGATGAGCGGCAGGGCTTTGTTCTCAAACTCGCTCAAGTCCGAAACCGCACCGTCGCTGAAGAGATGAATCTCCGCGCTGCCTCGGTCGCGCACGAGCGACTCGGCCATCTTGAGCGCCGGCACGAGACGCGTCGGAGAATCGACGGCGGCGCACGATTGCAAGGCGCGACGCAGAGCTGCTTTTTCGCTGGTTTCGGATTGTTTGACCTCGGTGTTGGCCGCGACTTGCAACACGACCATCTTGTCGTTGTCCGCCAAAGCGTCCACCCACTTGAGTGCCTCGGTGCGCGCCTTTTCAAACCGCGACGGCGTTTCATCGGTGCTTTGCATCGACGCCGACGCATCGAGAATGACCACGCGCAACTGACTGCTCTTGGCCTTCGTGGCAAAGTACGGTCGCGAGAGCGCAAGCACGGCGAGCAGCAACAAAAGGATTTGCAGAATCAGCAGCCAGTTGTGACGGAGTCTTTGAAACGGCGCGCTGGCTTGCGTCTCCGCCAGAAACTTTTGCCACAGCACCGTGCTCGAAACCAATTTCACGACCCGCTTGCGCTTGAGCAGGTAGAAAACGATTACCACCGGGATGGCGGCAGCAAAGGCAAAGGCGACTGGTGCGAGGAAGTTCATCCCCACACCTCCGCTTGGCGGAGTTGTTTCAACAAAAGCTCTTGCAGGTCCATGTTGGAAGGGGCCACGAAGAAGTTGATGCCCCGGCCCTGGCAAAACTCCCGCAGGCGCTGACAAAAGTTTTGCACTGTTTGCTGATACGTTCTCATCCGATAGCGGCCGAACGTGACTTCCTGCATCGCGCCAGTTTCGGCATCAACCAGACGGAGATCGCCAAAACTAGTGGGCGCGAGTTCCTCAGGCGACAGGATTTGAACGGCGTTCACCTGAAATCCGCGCCCCACCAGCGCATTAAGCCCGGCTTCATAACCGGCGGGATCAAGGAAATCAGTGAGCACCACGGCCATGCCTGCCTGTCGCGCTTCCAACGCGCCACGCCGCAGCGACTCGTTGAGATTCGCCGCACCACCGGCGGTAAGTTGACCCAGATTTTGAAAGAATTGCATGGCCGACTTTCTGCCGCGCACAGAACGGAGTGCGCCGCGCGTCGCCAATTCGGGGTTGGATGTTGGATGTTGGATGTTGGATGTTTGCTCCGCATTGGGAAATGGAATCACGCTGACACGATCAAACCCGCACAGCGCCACGTAGCCGACTGCCGCCGCGATCTGCCGGGCGAAATCAAACTTGCGCGGCTCACCGAATGTCATCGATTCGCTGGAGTCGAGAAAAATACGGACGGGCAGTTCGCGTTCCTCCTCGTACAGTTTCAGGAACAGCCGTTCGAGCCGTCCGTAAAGATTCCAGTCGAGGTAACGGAAATCATCACCGGCGACGTAATTGCGGTAATCGGCAAACTCGACCGATTGCCCGCGCGCGCGGCTGCGGCGCTCGCCCTTGGCGCTGCTCTTGGCGCGCCGCGCCGCGAGCAATTGGAATTGCTCAAGGCGGCGCAGGAGTTCGGGGGTCAGGAGGGCGCTAGGCATGGTGGAAAATGGAAATCATCCAACATCCGACATCCAATTGTCGCGCGCCTCTGTCTCTGCGCGCTTCATGCATTCACCGCCACCGCATCCCTCGGCACATCCTTCAAAACCTGATCAATGATGTGGTCGGTGGTGATGCCTTCGGCTTCGGCTTCAAAATTCAGGATGAGCCGATGGCGCAAAGCAGCGGGCGCCATGGTTTGAATGTCTTCGAAGCTGACGTTGAAGCGGCTCTGAGTAAGCGCACGAACTTTGCCGGCGAGCATGAGCGTCTGTCCGCCGCGCGGGCTGCTGCCAAATCGCAGGTATTGATTGGAGATCGGCGCAGCGGTGTCGGTCTTGGGATGCGTGGCCAGAATCAAGCGGACGGCGTAATCCTTGACGTGTGACGCCACGGGAACTTCGCGGACAAGCTTTTGCAATTCCAACAGGCCGGCGGCGTCGAGCACTTTGTTGACTTGAGGTTTCGCGCCTTCGGTTGTGCGGTTGAGCACCTCGGTCAGTTCATCAGCGGAGGGATACCCGACAATCAATTTGAAAAAGAAACGGTCCAGTTGCGCTTCGGGCAACGGGTACGTTCCTTCCTGGTCGATGGGATTCTGCGTGGCGAGGACGAAGAACAGTTCGCCCAGTTTGCGGATTTCACCGGCGGCGGTGACCTGGTGTTCCTGCATCGCTTCGAGCAAGGCGGATTGCGTCTTGGGCGTGGCACGATTGATTTCGTCAGCGAGAATGAGGTTGGCGAAGATCGGTCCTTTCTGAAATTGAAACTCGCGGCGGCCATCGGGTGCTTCCATAACGAGGTTCGTTCCGAGAATGTCGGCGGGCATGAGGTCGGGCGTGAACTGGATGCGATTGAACGGCAGGTCGAGCACTTCACTAAGTGTGCGGACAAGAAGCGTCTTGCCGAGACCGGGCACGCCCTCAAGCAACACGTGGCCGCCGGAGAGCAGGGCGATCAACGTGCCCTCGACAATGGCTTCATGACCGACGATGACTTTGCCGATCTCGGCGCGGAGCGCGGCGTAGGTTTCGCGGAAGGATTGGATTTGGGATTCAGTACTCATAATTATTCAAAACCGCAGATGGACGCAAATCAACGCAGATAAAATACCGAAACATCGGAAACAATAAGTACCGCACTCCAGTTTCTGATCAATGCAGATTACGGTCTCTTTTTCCTTCCTATCTGCGTGTATCTGCGCCCATCTGCGGTCAAATCATTTCTTCAGATCATCAAAATAATCCCGCACCGCGCCTTGATAGGCGCGCGGCACCTGGTCTTGATTGAGCGCGCTCTGGGCCTCGGTCTGGGCGGCGGTTGCGGCTTCTTCGTAAGCGACTTTGCTCGTGCCTTTGACGCTGACGCCTTTTAAGGTGATGCTTGGCATCGGACCGCCGGGTGTGATCTGGCCTTTGACCTTGGTCGGCACGAGCGCGTCGCTCAATTGGCCGTCGCCCCGATCTGTTTGTCCGCGCGGATCCTGGTCCGGACGTTTCAAACCGGAGTTGTCCCAGCGATCCGTCAATTCAGGATATTGAATCCAATCGGAACTATTATCGTCCGCCCAGGTGCCGACGCCGCTGCCCGGTTTGCCACCTTTGCCGAGGCCGGGTTTATTGCATTGTCCCCAGCTCTTACAATTACCGACGCACATCTGGGCGATCTTCAAATTCTCCAACGCGGCCATCAGCGATTGGGCATCGCCCATTTCGTCCATAAGCCTTTGCAATTCTTTGGCGGCATCAGCCAGCGATTGCGCGGCATCGCTCTTTTGGCCCTGCTGTAATTGTTTGCCGGCCTGTTTTAGAAAATCGCCGACCTTGGCGTATTGACTGCCGGGTTTGATTGCTTTGGACACTTCGTCCATGATTTTCTTGAGCTGTTCCGGCGAAAGATCGGCGGCCTTCAACTGATCAATCATTTTCTTGAGCGTGGATTGCGCCATCGTCGCTTGACCTTTCTCCAACTGTTCAGCGAGGTCTTTGCCCATCTGGGCCAGCTCCATCTGGAGTTGCTGCAACGCCTTGGCCATCGCCTGCATTTTTTCCAGATCAATCTCCGCCGTCTTCAAATCTTTCAGGAACTGGTCGATCTGGCCGGCTTCCAGCGCTTTGATGGCTTCGTCGAGATTCGGCAGCGAGAGGCCGAGGTCTTGGGCTTTCTTGGCGAGGTCCGCGAGCGACTTGGCGATCTGCTCTTTGACCGCCTTGCTGGCCGCCGAATCCTTGCCCGGTAAGCCGGCGGCGGCCCGCTCAAGCTTTTGCAAATCGTTTTTCAACTTGTCCATTGCTTCGGGATTCGCCGACTTGTCACCAAGCGATTTTTGCATGTTGTCGATCTGCTTCTGCAAATCGGCGGAGGTGGGAGAACTTTGTCCGCTCGGTGTGCGCGCCGCCTGCTCCAATCGCTGGATGGCCGGGTCTTTGCCGAGTTCCTTGGTCTGGTCTTTGAGTTTCTCCGTGACACTCGCAAGATCGCGCAACGCGTCTGACCGCGTGAGCTTGGCCTTGGTCATTTGATCGCCCAGTTCCTTTACGGAAGCGAGCGATTTCTGAGTTGTTTCCAAAAGCGGCTTGCGGCCTTCCAGACTTCGCTTGGTGAATTCAGAAAGTTGTTTGCCGGTATCCCGGATGATTTCCGCTTCGCGCTGCGCTTGGAGAAAACTCTTGCTGCGGTATTCCGGGACAAATCCCAGTCCAGCCGCCAGTGCCAGGACGAGCAATGCCCAGCGGCTGGCACGCGGGAGATGAAACGGCAGAAACTTTCGCGGGTCGATCTTGCCGGCGAGCCGGGCTGCATCCGCGACCAACAATTCCCGCCACTCGCCCGACGCAGGTTTGGTGTTCAGTTCCCAGGCGGTGCTGAGTCGTTCCTGTAAATGTTGCCGGCCATCGACGAAGCGGGCGGTTTCGATCAACGAAGGTTTCCGCCACCAGCCGAAGACGAATCCAACGAGCATCAAAGTTCCCGCGACCGCCGCGGCTGTGGGCAAGATCACCACGGGAAAGGGAAGTACTTTGAACAGGGCGAGCGCCAGCAACCAAACCAAGCCGCCCGCGAGCAGGCCGCGCCAGAGACCGCGTATCGCCCGTTGCCAACGTTGACGTCGCGCCGCGCGTTTGAGCGTGGTCTCGATGATTTGAAGTTCGCTCATGGCTTTGGCCTAAATTGACGCATATCCTCGAAATTGGCTAGTGAATTAAATCACAAATCAGACAGGCGCGCGCGCTGGCTGTTCAGGGAAATAGACACCGCCAGGCGGGAAACGTTTCACGGCGTAGCGGCTCTCGGCAGAGCGCCGTAGTTCTCAGAAAGTGAATCAGCGGCGCTCTGCCGAGACGCCGCTACGTTACTGCCGCTCATATTCGCCCTTGCCGGTCTTCTTCAGGATGGTGAAGCCGGCTTTTTTGGCGTCGGAGAAGGAGAGCGGCTTGAGTTTGATCGGCGAATTAAAGGTGGAAATGATTTTGCGCACCGGTTTTTTGCAGGCCGGGCAGTGGGTCAACTCCGCTGCGCTCAACGGCCGGCGCAAAGTAAACTTCCCCCCGCAGACTTTACAGTCGCCTTCGCACAGTTCGTATTCGTAAATCGGCATCGTCTTGCTTCAAACATTAGGGTTCACCGCTCAAAGTCAATAGAGTTTGTGCGAGTCGGTGTCCGGGTTGTCTTCCAGAAAAACTTCTTCGTGAGGTTGTTCGGTAAGATGAAAGCGAACAGCCAGCGCCACGAAGACCACATGCACCAGGATCAAGGCGATACCAACCCATTGCTCGAAGGCGATGCCGCCGAGCTTCCCGGACAGAGTTGGCGGGTCGATCCAACGGGAGGAATCTCGGAACACGATGAACAGCGCCGGCGCTGAAACCACGATCCAACCCACCGACAGAAAGGTGAACAGACGCGTGCGCGGTCGGCCATAGAATTTGCGCTTTACCCAGCCGCCATTCGCCACGAATCGATCACCGACTTTCTTGGTTTCGCTCATGCGAGTTTGGTTGACGACCCATTCTATCACAAACCGCTGCTAAACAGCTTTTTTATTTGGAGACGAAAAAGGCAGAGATTGGCGTAACCAATTCCCGGTCTCCTGCGAAATTATGCCCAACTAAATCCTGTGATATTTGCCAATCCCGTCTATTATTGCCGGTATGGCCCTGGTACGGATACTGGTGGATGGCTACAGCCTGTTGCACAACTGGCCGGAGTTGGCGCCGGGCAGACCGCGTCATTCGGCTGCCGCGCGCGAGGCGCTGATTCATCGGCTGATGCTTTATCGCGACGCCATCAGTACGCCGATCACGATTTTTTTTGACGGTGCAAACACCGAACGGCGCAAGGCCGTGAAGCCTTCGCCGTCGGAACTGGAGGTTCTTTATTCCCGCTCCGGTCAGACGGCCGACCAAATGATCGAGCGCGCCGCGCATCGTTTTCGGGAGTTTGGCGAAGTCCTGGCCGTCACCGATGACTACGCCGAGCGGGACACCGTCGCGGCCATGGGCGGCATGACGTCGAGTTGCTTGAACTTCATCCAGAGCGTGGAAAGCACGTTGACCGATATGAAACGGGAGATTAAGAATCACAATATGCACGAGCGAAGTAAATTCAATCGTCGTCACTCCAAATGAACTTGGACCAACACGGCAGACGAAGCCTCGGAAGATGTCGGCGGCTTTCCCAACAGTACGGTCGTGCCGCGGTCATTCTTCTGCTCTTCCTTTGCTTCGGCAACGGCGTTTTCTTGAAGGCGCACGCGGCACCGCAACCGGCACCGCTCGCGTTGTCCTCCAACCGATTTCTATTCGTGGTGGAAACGTCGGCGGCCATGCAGAGCCGCGCACCCGGTGTCTTGCAAATGGTGGTGAAATTGCTTGCGTCCGACTTGAACGGCAACTTGCGGCGAGGCGACACCCTGGGAGTGTGGACCTTCAACGAGGAACTTTATGCCGGGCGTTTTCCGCTGCAAGTGTGGTCGGCGGACCGGCGGCAGATCATCGCCCAACGTGTTACCGAGTTTCTGAGAAAACAGCCATTGGAAAGGAAAACGAACCTCGGCGCAACGCTCACGCAGATATTTCAAGTGATCAAGAATTCCGACAACATTACGGTCATCCTGTTTACGGATGGCGCGGAAAAAATTCAAGGAACGCCGTTCGACGACGAGATCAACGCCGTGTATAAGGAGCAGCAGCGTAACATGCAGAAAGCCGCCATGCCGTTTGTAACCGTACTCCGGGCGCAAGGCGGGCAAATCGTTACTCGTTCGGTTAACTTTGCGCCCTGGCCGGTCGATATCCCCATCGTCCCGACCCCATACGAAGCGGCTCAAATCGCCGCCGCCCAGACGCCGCCAACCAATCCGCCGCCCGCTGCGAGCACGGCAACCAACGCAATTGCGTTGGCCGTGACGGAAAAGAAGCGCGCGTTTGCTGCCGAAAGCAAGGACGAGAAACCATCAGCATCAGCGCCAGTCGCACCTGCAAAAGCCAATGAACCGACACTTGTGAAGACCGAACAGCCAGTCGAACCTCCTCCTCCTGTGAAACCGGACGTGTTGCCTACTGCTGCCGTTCCCAAACCGGTCGCAACTCCTCCGATTGAAACTCCGAAGAAGGAATCCGCCGAGCCGCAACCTTCGCCGAAGCCTGCAGCTCCAGATGCTGCGCCGACGGTCGCGAAATCAGAAACGCCGGTGTCGCCAAATCCCCAGCCTGAAATAAAGCCTGTGCCTGCGCCAACGGCTTCATCCACCGTTGAAGCCACCGAAACCCAATCCACCAACCTGTCGGCTTCGTCTTCACCTCCCGTCCAAACCGCGGTCGCTGTTCCACCGCAATCCTTCTTCAGCGGCAAAAAACTTCTGTTCGCTGCCATTGCCCTTTTGGTGGCGGCGGTGTTTCTGGTGATCTTGCTCGTTCGCCGCGCCCGACCGCAGGAAAAGATCAGCCTGATCACGCGCTCGATGGACCGGGACAAATGGTGATCCGTCACGTTGGCCGATTGATGGCGCGCTCAATCCACGCGCAGCCAGAGCGTTTTCAGATAAGCGGGTTCACTTCGGTTCACGGGAAAGTCCGGTGGTTGTGGCGCGTAATATCGTTGAGCGATGCTTCGCTTTCCGGCGCGCACGGAAGCTTCCACGGTGGCGACAAAATGTTCGGCAGACCAGCCCGCATCATTGGTTGAAGTGAATAAGACACCGCCGGTTTTAGTGAGCGGCAAGGCCAGCGACACCAGTTTGCCAAAATCCTTTTCCGCACGAAACGCACCGTGCTCCTTTGATCGCGAGAACGTCGGCGGATCGAGCACAACCACATCGAACTTGCGCCCCTTCTTGGACAGCCGCTTCAGCCAGTCGAAAACGTCACCGTAAATAAAGTCATGGTCAGCGGGATTCAGTTTGTTCAGGGCAAAGTTCCGCTTGCCCCATTCGAGATACTTTTTGGAGAGATCAAGGCTCGTCGTGCGCGCCCCGGCTCTAGCTGCACAAACGGAGAAGCCGCAGGTGTAGGCGAAGGTGTTCAGGACCGAGATTTGCGATTTTCGATTTGCGACTTCCGGTTGAAAGAGTGAGAGGTTCGCGGCCACATGTCCTGTCAGAAATCTTCGCCGATTGTCCCGTTGATCGAGAAACAAACCAACCGAGTAGCCTTCGTTGAAGCTGAGTTCGAGTCGAACGTCGTTCTCTTGAATCAGAAATGTCGGCGGTGCCGGTTCGCCCAGTGTCAGTTGCGGCGAAGCTTGGGCGAGGTTCGCCTTGCGGACGTGGCGGGAGAGAATCTTGTGGTAAGCGCCGCGCAGCGAAAAGGTTTCAAGCAATTGTGCCAGTTGTTTTCGCCGATCGTCGTTCAACGGTTCTTCCGCTTGCGACAAAAGAAAGTCCCCGAGCCGATCCACATACCATCCGGGCCAACCATCGCTCGCGCCGTGAATCAAACGATACGCGTTCGTGAATTCCGGCTCGATCACGGCCTGGCGCAACGCCAGCCGTGTATCGAAGGAGAAATCCACCGGCGCTTTGAACACCAACTCCTCGCCGGATGCGGGGTGCCGCACTTGCAACTCTGCCGCGTGCAGACAAACCCGTTGGAAAGCCGTGCCGCCGTAAAGTGTGTCGCCGAGAATGGGGAAACCGCTCGCGGCGGCATGAACGCGGATTTGATGTGTTCGACCGGTGAGCGGCGATGCCTCGATCAAGGTGTAGGAGCCGACCTGAGGAGGCTCGACTCTAAAATCCGAAATCCGAAATCCGAAATCCGAATCTGGAATAAGTTTCCTTAGGTCGGCTGTTGCGGGAATTGTGAATCGCGTTTCTGCGAGATCGCCTTGAGCGCTGCTGACGTAGCGCTCGCCTGAGCGGACGATTCTCGATTTCACCAGGAATTCCTTGCGGTCAACCGCGCGATCCGTCAGCAACAAATACTTTTTCTGCACCGTGCGCGACGCAAATTGTTCCGTGAGCGAGTGGTTCGCGAGGGGAGTTTTGCCGAAGACGATCACGCCGCTCGTCTCCTTGTCGAGCCGGTGAATGATCGCCAGCTTCGCCCATCGCGGCTCACGGTGTTTGAGCCAGTCGTAAATTCCCTCGCCGGCGAATGGACTCGGCGCGTGCGTGTTCCAACCGGCGGGCTTGTTCACCACCAGCAAATGTTCGTTTTCAAAAAGCAAACTCGGAAGCATGCAGAGATGAAATCATGAAAACGCAGACCGTTGGAGTTCAAACTTCAGTTTGTCCGAGCGCGTTGGTCGCGGCCACTCTGACAAGCTGAAGCTTGGACTCCAACTTACCAGAAATTCCACGCTCCTTTCCACACGACCCAGATGCCCAGTAAACAATTAGTGATCGCGTGCGCGGTCATCGCGTCGCCGAGCCGATTCTTCCAACAAACCAATCCTTGGTAGGCGAACGCGCAGAGAATGCCCGCCAGCCATTCGTGATGGGAAAATCCAAAAATGAGGGCGGTGATGAGAAACGGTTTCCAATGGAAAAGGCCCAACGGCACTGACTTAAAATCCGGCCTCGCAATCCAGCGATACAGAAAGGAACGATAAAACACTTCTTCTAACGGCGGCACAACCAGTGACGAGCCGACAATGCGCACGACGATGAATAGCCACGCGAACGCGGTGTTTTGGCCGAATTGGACATGAGGATTCCACGGATGTAATGCGGTTGGTTTGGGGCACAAGAAATCGAGACCAATGGACTTCAATATCGGGCAAACGTAGCTCTGAATGATTTCCGCGACGCTCGGATAAAGTCCATCCAATCCCACCCAAAGCGCAAACACGGCCACGCCCACTACCCCGGCCTCCCAACTGATTTTCCAACGCATCTCCTCGACCAGCGGCCACACGCTCCAGATCAACCATGCGCCGACGACTGTCTTGGCCAGATAAAACCAGTAGCGCGATGCTTCGCCGAATGGTCCCTGGCAGAAGGTCAGTCCGAGAAAAACCACAAACGGCAACACGCGGGCGAGCGCCGGGGAGGTCGCCAGTTTTGTTTGCAGCAGGTTCATTACGAATCGAGCGGGAGATGCGCTTTCTCGGCCAATCACCAACTCCACCTCACGGCAAAACCATCTCGTTGGTTTTGCCGCCGACAATCACCGTGACGCTTTCCGGACCGATCGCCACCAATCGCGCTTCGCCAATGCGATCGCCGACCCTCCGGATTTTTCCATTGATCACCGCCGATGGATTCTTGCGGGTGTAAAAAATGCCTTGCAGTTTCAGCGGTGGAGGAGCAGGCGGTTCGACGACGGCAGCGGTCGTGTTGGAAATCGCGTTGATGGTTCCCGCCGGAGTTGGGTTCGTCGTCGCCGGCTGCACGCCGCCGGCGGAAGCCGGTGGCGCGGAAGTTGACGAACTCGGCCCTGGAGTTGTCTGGGCGGTGGCCGGTTTTGGATTGGAGGTGACGATCTTGTTTGCGGCCGGCGGCTTTGCTTCAAGCTCAGGTTTCTTCGCCATTTGTGCCTGTTGCAGTTTGGCTTGATCAATCCAACGCCAGAGAAAGATCCCGGCCAGCGCCAGAACGACAGCGAGCGCCAAAGGTAAAACCAGGAAGGGCCAGAGACTTGGCTGATACGACGGCTCGGTGGGCCGCAACGGCGGCGCTTCCGCGGCCGCGGGCGGTTGCTCTTGCTTGGCCTGCTTCGCCCGTTTCAAGGCGTCGTTGATCAGACTCATACGTTAATTTCTCCTTCCAGTTCACGCAGCGCCCGGCCCACCATGCGATAATCAATCCGGTCGCTCTGTTGCACGAAGCCGGCCAGCAGCGCCTTGTCGCACACCGCATTCACCAAGCGTGGCACCCCGTGACTGTAATTGTAAACTCGCCACATCGCGGGTCGCGTGAAATACGGTCCGTTCTTTGCCCCGGAAACCTCCAAACGATGTTGCACGTAATGGCTCACTTCATATCGACTCAGCGGACGCAAATGATAGCGCACGGTGATACGCTGACGCAACTGTCGCAGCCGATGATTGTTGAGCCGGTCGCGCAACTCCGGCTGACCGAGCAGCACGATCTGCAGAAGTTTGTGGTCGTCCGTTTCGAGATTGGAAAGCAAGCGGACCTGTTCGAGCAATTCATCGGTCAAATCCTGTGCTTCGTCGATGATCAGGACGGCGTCCTTGCCCTGTTCCGCCTGCGACAGCAAGAAATTGTTGAGCAGCCACAAGATTTCCAACCCATCCATTCCATGCGCGTCCAGACCGAACTCCATCGCAATGGCCTTCATCAAATGATCGGCATCGAGCACGGGATTCAAGATCAACGCCGTGGCGTAATGATGGTCAAGCTGTTCCAGCATCGCGCGGCAAAGCGTCGTTTTGCCCGCACCGACTTCGCCGGTCAATTGGACAAAACCTTTCCGCTCGCGAATCCCGTAAAGCAGGTGATTGAACGCTTCCCGGTGTTTCGCGCTGAAAAACAGAAAGCGCGGATTGGGCGTGATGGTGAACGGCGGCTCCGTCAGCCCGTAATATTCCAAATACACGCGGTTTATTTAACAAAAATCAGACCGAAAGGAAGCGAAAGAAAACCCGGGCGAAAATACCCAAGTACCCAAGCACCCAAACACCCAAGTACCCAAACTTGGAACACTCGCCGAGCGTTCGTGGTGCCTTTGGGCACTTGGGTGCTTGGTTATTTTACATCGCCCCGCGCACCGCCCTCAACAATGCCTCCGCCTCCGCCGGCGTGCCGATCGTGATGCGCAAATAATCCCTCACCTCCGGCTGGTCGAACCAGCGCACCAGAATCTTCCGGGCGCGCAATTTCTCCAGCCACACTTTGGCTGGAAAACGCGGTGGGCGCACCAGCAGGAAATTTGTCTGGCTCGGCAACACTTTGAAACCAAGTGACTCCAATTGGCCGGCGAGACGCCCGCGTGTTTTCCGGACACGACGGAAGATCACGCGGTAGTAAGGTAGATCGTCCAATGTCGCTTCAGCGGCAATCTGGCCAAGCCCGTTCACGTTATAGCTGTCGCGAATTTTTTGCAGGGCAGCGATGAGTTCGGGATGTCCGACGAAATAACCGACACGCTGGAAGCAAAGTGAATACGCCTTTGAGAACGTGCGGGCCACAAGCACGTGCGAATGTTTCAGTGCAAGCGACATAGCGTTCTCGTCGCCGAAATCCACGTAGGCTTCGTCCAGCACGACAACGCCGCGTTGCGCATTGCAAAGCGCGTCGAGTTCCTTCGTCGAATAACCGCGACCGCTCGGCGCATTCGGTGTGGTGACGAACGTGAGCGCCGCTCCGAAATTCCATTGCTCGCCGCGTTTCAGCTCCGCGTTGCTCGGCAAACCAAAATCCGGCTTGAGCGGTACGGCGTTCCTCACCGCGCCATGCATGTCCGCCAGCACCGGATAAAGCGAGTAACTCGGTGTGAAATACTGCACCGTTGCTTTCGGCAATTTTGAATTTTGAATTTTGAATTTTGAAATCGGTTCAACAAAGCATCTCACTGCCAGCGCCAGCAATTCATCCGAGCCGTTGCCCACGATGATGTTCTCCGGCTTGCAACGATGCAGCCGGGCCAGCTTCTCGCGCAACCGCTCTGCCGTCGGGTTCGGATACAGCCGCAACCGCCCGTCCACCGCCGCCCGCACCGCCCGCAACGCGCGCGGCGACGGCGGATACGGATTCTCGTTCGTGTTGAGCTTGATCAGTCCTTTGATCTTCGGCTGCTCGCCCGGCACATAGGCGTGCAGGTCGCGCACGAGCGGGCGGATAAACGAGCCAAGAGTTTTCATCAATCAATAATCTAATTTCATCGGCAGCCGGTGCTGAACTGACTTCTCGGCATGGTGGAGAAACATGGCTAAACCAAATCGTGCGCCTTGGTCGAAAGAATCTTGTCGTCCAGCGCCGTCATATCTCCATTTTTCAAAATCAGACGCATTACCATTGTAGCTCTCGGCATTCAGTTGCTTCAGTTGGTTGAGAAGCAAAACAGAAGACCCGAAAACGACTTCGTTTCCAACAACGTCTGGAGCTTTGAAAGTAAATGCGAAGTCGCACGGCAACCAAATCTCGACGTTGAATAGCTGGTAAAACCGGCTCTTGAATTCAGGCAAAGTTGATGCTTGGAATGCTTCGTCCTTATCCCAATCTGTTACTGCTTTTTCAGGTCTTTTGAAACGAGGGTGTTCCGTGTGTGCTGCTAGAAGAACGACACACGCGTAGCCAATCCAATCTGGCTTGTCAGTAAAATATGCGGCATCTGCTCGTTCATCCCACGAAAGACCTAAAGGCAGATGCGGTTTCAATCCGGCCTCTAACGAACATCGCCAACCATCCACAGCCTGATGGATAACGACTGGATCTGTGATTTTGTCCGCGGGCTCAGGGTTTGTGCGGATCGTTTTGAAAGCCACGCCTTGCTCGCGCGCGGTTTTTTGAATGATTGTTTCCCAATCGCCTGAGCAGTATCGAGTGAATGGTCCAACATAAATGTCGAGTCCCATAGTTTCTTCCTGTTATTTTGTTCGCACTTCTGCCGACTTGCCATGCGCGTCCAAACCTTCGAGTTCCGCAAACTTTTTCACAGCGGGCAGCGCTTGCTTGAGCGAGGCGCGATTGTATTCCACCACGCTCGTGCGGCGTTCAGGCGGCTTTGTCCAGAGCGACGGAAACACGCAAACCCAGCGGCTCCAGTATTTCCTGTAATGTTTCCAAAGTCGGATTGCCGTTCCTGGAAAGAATCTTGTAAAGGCTGGGACGCTTCAGTCCGACGCGTCCGGCCAGATTTCCCACGCCGCCGCCCGCCTCGACCACGTCTTTTAGCGCAATCAGGAAGGCCGCGCTGTCCTTTTCCGCCAGCACTTGCGCGAGATATTCCGCGGCGTATTTGGGATCGCGCAGCCGCTTTTTCAGGTCAGCCTTGTAATTTTTCAGACGCATATTTTGTGAATCGTTGCCACAGTTGTTGCGCGCGGCGGATGTCGCGCGGCTGGCTGCGTTTGTCGCCGCCGCCGACCAGCACGACAACTTTCTGGCCGTGCAATCCGTAATAAACGCGGAGTCCCGGCCCAACGCTGATCCGCAGCTCAAACACGCCGCCACCGACGGACTTGCAATCGCCGAAATTTCCGGCGCGCACGCGAGTCAGACGCGCATCCACCGCCGCCTGCATTCGTTTGTCGCGAAGGGAATCGAACCACTCATCAAACGGGACGAGCCCATTCTGAAGCTCCAGCTTCTTGATTTCCTTCTCAACCATTTTGAGTGTAATCTATAGGTGACAGACCTGTCAACCTACCGATGGAGAAATTATTCCCTTATCTCCGCACTTTTCCCATGCGCGCCCAAGCCTTCCAGTCCCGCGAATGTTTTCACGGCTGACAGCGCTTTCTTGAGCGAGGCGCGGGTGTATTCGACGACGCTGGTGCGGCGTTGGAATTGGTCCACAGTCAGACCGGCGAACGACACGCCCGCGCCGCCGGTCGGAAGGGTGTGGCTCGGGCCGGCCACGTAATCGCCCAGTACCGTCGGCGACCATGGGCCGAGGAAAATCGCACCTGCCGTCAGAATGCCTTCGGAAACTCTGCGTGGATTGCGCGTCATCACTTCGCAATGCTCCGGCGCGAGTTGGTTCGCCAGCGTCACTGCGTTGTCGAGTGTCTTGACCTGAATCAGCCACGCGTTGTCGTCCAGCACACGTTGGATGAATTCGCGACGCGCCAGCTTGGGCAACTGCTCCGCGATTTCCCTTTCAACAGCTTTGAGAATCGTTGCCGAGGTTGTGATCAGCCACACGCGTTCGTGACCTGAACCGTGTTCGGCCTGCGCCAGCAGATCGGCGGCGGCGAACTTCGGATTCGCCGTGTCATCCGCCAGCACGAGCACTTCACTAGGACCAGGCAACAGATCAATCGCCACGTGGCCAAAGAGCAATCGCTTGGCGATGACGACGTAGGCGTTGCCCGGGCCAAAAACTTTCTGGACGCTATGGATTGTTTTCGTGCCGTAAGCCATTGCCGCAATCGCCTGCGCGCCGCCGACGCGGTAAATCTCCGTTGCCCCCGCCGCGCGCGCGGCAAACAGGAGCGCGGAGTGGATTCCGCCATCCTTGCCGCAGGGAGTGCAGATGACGATTTCCGGGCAGCCCGTCACCTTCGCGAGCGTGATGGTCATCAGCGCCGTTGAAACCAGCGGCGCGGTTCCACCGGGAATGTAAATGCCGACGCGCTGGAACGGATCGAACTTCTCGCCCACGGTCGCACCGTGCGAATTCTTCATCCACCAGTCCTTGCGCCTGGATTTGTTCGCGAAGCTGGCGATGTTCTTCTCCGCCTCGGCCACCGCCTGTCTCAGACCTTCGTCCGCCTTGACCGAGGCGCTCACCAGCTCCGCCTTCGTCACGGCCAGTTGATCGGTGGTCAGTTTCGCGCGGTCGAATCGTTCGGTCAGTTCCAAGAGAGCATCGTCGCCGCGCACCTGCACTTCGTTGAGAATGGCGAGCGTGCGTTGTTCGATTTGCGGATCGAAAAGGCTGGACGACGCAGTCACCAGCTTGAGCTTGGCGGCGTAATCGCGGTCGGTGAAACGAATGACGTTCATGCGGCTCGAAACTAGGAGAATGCGCTGCAAAAGTCAAAAGGTGGACTTCAAGCGCGACAGAAAGTTTGTTCCGACTGCGCCTGCGGCCAGACTGGATTTGATTTTCGGGGGAGGGTGTGGGAAGCTCGGGCACCGCGAGCGCACGGCATAACTGGTTTGAAAACGTCACATTGCCATTCACCCACAGCGACTCGGATATTATTTCTCCGCTGCTTCACTTGCGTGACGCGTCATCGCCCGGCCACAATTGTGAAATGCGCAGTCCTTGGTTTGTTGACGCTTTTTGGTTCAGGCGATGTGCGGAGTGCCCCGGCCACTGTGCCGCCTCCGACCGCGCCTCGTTTCAGTTCGAATCAGATTTTGATCAAGCCCAAGGCCGGAATCAGCCTGGGCACGCTCGCCAGCTTTCACGCGCTTCAAAAGGGCGAAGCAACGCGCACGTTCGCGGGCATCGGCAACATACAAGTCGTCCGTCTGCCAAAAGGCGAAACCGTTCCAAACTTCATCCGAAAGTACGAACAAAGCGGCCTGGTCGAATACGCCGAACCGGATTACATCGTGCATCTGGCCGCCGCCGCGCCGAATGATCCGAAGTATCTCGATGGCACGCTGTGGGGTTTGAACAACACCGGACAATTCAGTGGCACGGTGGACGCGGACATCGACGCGCCGGAGGGTTGGGAGGTGTTGCATTCAGCCAGCAATATTGTCGTGGCGGTGATCGACACGGGCGTTCGTTACACGCACGAAGACTTGGCGGCCAACATGTGGGTGAACCCCAACGATGGCAGTCATGGCCTGTGCGTGGTGACAAACGCGAACACCGGGATGTTGGATCCCAAGGACCCCAACGACGATTACGGGCACGGTACGCTCGTCGCCGGCATTCTCGGTGGCGTGGGCAACAACGGCAAAGGTGTCACGGGCGTGGCGTGGCGCGTGCAAATCATGGCTTGCAAATTCATCGACAACTTGGGCAACGGCACCTACTCCGACGCGATTGCCTGCATTGATTACGCGCGAACCAATGGCGCGAAAATCATCAATGCAAGCTGGGGTGACTATGGTTTCTCGATGTCGTTGTCCAATGCGATTTACAGCGCGCGCAATGCCGACATCATTTTTGTCGCCGCTGCCGGCAATAACGCTACCGACGTTGACATCAGCCCATACTATCCCGCGGGCTACGACATCGACAACATCGTATCGGTCGCCGCCAGCACCCGGTATGACTCGATGGCCGGTTTCTCCAACTATGGCGTCACGAATGTTGATCTCGCCGCGCCCGGCGAAAACATTTGTTCCACCTATTTTAATTCCGACAGTGACTACCTCGACCAGTTCAGTGTGCTTGCCAAGGGGACTTCCTTTGCCGCGCCCTATGTCTCCGGCACCTTCGCGCTGATGCTGGTCAAATACCCCACGGAAACACCACAACAAATCATCAGCCGCCTGCTGGCGGCCACTGACCCATTGCCGGCGTTCACCGGCAAATGTGTCACCGGCGGACGGCTGAACTTTCAAAAGGCGATCGGCCCGCCCATCCGCTTGACTGCCGTTCCGACTGTGAGCAACGGCCCGTTCCAGTTGCATCTCTCCGGCGACCCGAATCGCACTTATGTCATCCAGGTCACGACAAATTTCCTGAGTTGGACGCCGGTCTTCACCAACATCACCTCGACCAACGGCGCATTTGACTTCAGCGACGACCAGTCCACGAACTCCAGTTCGCGCATCTACCGCGCCGTGTCCGCGCCCTAATTCCGCCATCAAATCGCGCTTGGCGAAGATGTGGGAAATAGGCTTCAATCCACCAAATGCAAAACGCGATCATCGTGGCGCTGGACGTTCCGGAACTTGAAACCGCCTTGCGCCTGGCGGACGCACTCGCTCCCGTCGTCGGCGCTTTCAAAATCGGCAGCGAATTGTTCACCAGCGACGGGCCGGAAATCGTTCGCCGGATCCGCGGCACCGGCGCCGACGTCTTTCTTGACCTGAAGTTTCACGACATCCCCAATACCGTCGCCAAAGCTGTGGCTGCCGCCACTCGACTTGACGTGCAGATGCTCACCGTGCACGCGGGCGGCGGACTCGAAATGATGCGCGCGGCAGAACATTCGGCGCAACAAACCGCGTTGCAATCCGGCCGTAACGCGCCACTCGTCCTCGGCGTTACGGTGCTGACCAGCCTCGAAAGCCATGAGTTAAGCGAAGTCGGCTTGGATGGAAACGTTGGTCGGCAGGTGGAACGACTGGCCACGTTGGCCGCCAAAGCTGGATTGCGTGGATTGGTTTGTTCGCCCTTGGAAATCACGGCGCTGCGGCAATTCCTGCCGGCGAAGATGCAGTTGGTCACTCCCGGCATCCGCACTGGCACTGAAAAAGCCGACGACCAGAAACGCACGCTCAGTGCGCGTGAAGCCATCGACGCCGGCGCCGACTGGCTGGTCATTGGCCGGCCAATTTACGCGGCGGAAAATCCGCGCGCCGCCGCGGAAAAGATTTTGGCGTCTCTGAAGTGAAAGCTCACGTCGCCGGCACAAAACGCTGAAAAAGCAACGCGGCGATAAACAACAGGAAGAACACCAGACTCTGTTCGCGCGTGCAATCCGCCACGGCCAGCAAATCCACCAGCGGTATCCCGGCAAGCAGCCCGCTCACGGTGCGACCGATGTTGCGTTCGCTGTTCCAGAACGTGAACCGCAACGAGCGGATGACCCACAGGCCAAAGATCGCGGAGACCAGCAACGCGGCACGTTGATATTCACGCGGGTTCATCAGCAGCGCGAGAAAGACAGCCGTCGCGAGAAGGAGACACGGCCAGTAACGAAAAGGCGCGTGGGTGCTTTCCTTGCGGGCGAGATAGCTCAGGCCGATGATGTAGGCTGCCAACGCCAGTCCGCACCAGATCGCCCAGCCAGTGACGCCATTCAGTCCGACGGACGCCGCTACCAAGTAGAGCAGAAACCGGCACATCGCCATCAACAACGGCGAAAAAGTGATGAGCTTGTGAATCGCGTCGTAAACGAGAATGCAAACCAACAGAATCACGGCAAGGGTGCCCGTGGTGTTGCCCAGTAGAATCAACACTGCCGCGCCACCAGCCAGCAACGCCAATCCTAATTGCCACACCGTTTTCAACTCAATGGCGCCGGAGGGAATGGGCCGTTCGCGCCGATGTTGAGCGTCAAAATCGGCGTCGAACGCGTCATTGAGAAACATGCCGCCGGTGTAAAGCAGCGTCGCGCCCAGCATCATCCACCAGAATTCTCGTGACCTGCCTCCGTCGCTCAGCAACCAGCCAGCCAGGCAATTCGACCAGACGGTGGGCAGGTTGGAGACGCGACCCAAAATGAGGAGCGTTCGCCAGAACGGAGGTTGGGTCAGTTGGATCATGTGAACAAACATTGAAGGGAAGGTCGGAAACGAATCCGCCTCACCCGTCCTAACGGCCACCCTCTCCCCATCCGATGGGGAGAGGGACGGGGTGAGGGGCTTCGGTAAATGACTTTCGTTGTGCCGCGCGGTCTAGTCATTGGTTGGCCAGTCCCCGCTCGGCGAGACGTTGTAATGTCCATTCGTATTCCGCCACGAGTTGATCGACCACGCTGCGGTCCTTCAATTCCGGCGGTAGCACTTCCCAGGTGTAAGTTTCCATTTCGAGATGCGAGCACAGCGCCGGGTTCCACTGCAACAAATCAAGGATGCCTAGAACGTGATCCGATGTGGTTTCGTACCACGTCGATGCTGGCGCGTGCAGAGGAATGTGAAAATGAATCCGCCACTCGGTCGCTTCCGGATTTTCAATTTCATATTGCGGACTGAGCGCGTCGCCGAGGTCGCGAAAAATATTCAACGTCCCGTCCGGATTGCACACGACGACCTGGTGCAGATAAATGTCGTCGGCAAAGGCGGCGAGCGCCTGACGGACTTCCTGCGTGGGGCGCACCTTCAACGCCGAACTGAGATGGAGTTTGCTGATCTTGATGTTGTGTTGTCGGAACAATGCGATGGCATTACGCGGCTCTTCAAATTCAACGGCGAGATGACAGGTGTCGTAGTTGACGCCGAGATGTTCATCAATTCGCGGATCGTGTCGATGCTCGGCGCGCAGTCGGTCGAAGAACTGAACGGTTTCACCGCTGGTTTCCAGCAGACAAAGGGGTTCCGGCTCCAGACCGAGATGCAATTTGCGTCCGGTTTGTTTGCTGACGCGGGCGATGTGCTCGATACAGTGCCAGAGATTGTCCCGAATCATCTTCAACTCTTCGGGAATCGTGACGAACCCTTTGAACGACGCAGGCACGGTGCTGACGCTGCCTTCGACGCCCATCGGCACCAATTGAGACAGCAGGTCAAACAGCAGCTTCGTGTAATCCAATCTTTCCGGCGTCGTCCAGTCCGGCTTATAGACCTGTTCCTTGACGCGCGTCCCATGAAACCGGCCAAAAGGAAATCCGTTGATGGTGAAAACGTAGCAACGGTTCTGGTCGAGCCATTTTTTGAACGCCAGCAACGTGGCGCGTTCGCTCAACTCCTGCGCCGCCTGGTTGCTCAAGCGCAGCCCGATGGCATACGGCTGGTCGGGACAAACCCTTTGCTTCACGGCCAGCGTGTGCGTCTGGAGCGATTCAAATGTCTCCTGCCAGGTCTCGCCACGATGAATGTTCGTGCAATAGGCGAGATGCAGGCCGTGGTTCAGTTTCATCGGATGCCACGCAATATAACGCGCCGCCGTCGAAACTGGAAAGCGGGAAAAATGCGTTGGGAAGATTGAGCATCCAGATGAAGCCGGTGCTTCCCGTCAAAGCTGATCAATCGCCAGCACGCGCAGCATTTCTTCGAGGGTAGTCTGGCCTTTGATTACGCGGCGCAGGCCGTTTTGCCAGAGCGTTTGCATGCCTTGGGCGGTAATGACTTCCTGGAGAGAGCGCGTCGGCAATTTTTTCAAGATGGCGTCACGCACGACTTCGTTGACGACGAGCAGTTCCGTCACCGCAATGCGCCCGGAGTAACCGGTTTGCAGACATTGGTCGCAGCCGGCGCCGCGACTGAACTGCGCCGATTCGATAACCTCCGCTGGTAACACGGCCAGCGAACTTGGCTCAGGCTGATACGGCTGGGCGCAGTTCGGACAGTTCATGCGTACCAGACGCAAGCCGAGCACCCCGGCAATGCTCGAAGCAAGCAGGAACGGTTCGATGTCCATGTTGATTAACCGCGCAAACACGCCGGCGGCAATGCCGCTGTGAATGGTGCTGATGACAAGATGGCCGGTCAGTCCGGCTTGCACCGCGATGGCGGCGGTTTCCGCGTCGCGGATTTCACCGACCATGATGACTTGCGGGTCTTGTCGCATCAACGAGCGGAGCGCGACGGGATAAGTGAAATTCTGCGCGGGTTTCACCTGCGCCTGACTGATCATCGGCAGGTTGAATTCCACCGGGTCTTCCACGGTGGCGATGCTGATGGTGGAGCCGTGCTTTTGAACGAGGTGGTAAAGCGCTGCATAGATCGACGTGGTTTTTCCCGAACCGGTCGGCCCGGTCAACAGGATCAATCCGCTTGGTCGCGAGAGCAGTTGCAACAACGTTTTCAACGTCTCTTCCTCAAAGCCGAGGGCGTGGAGGTCGAAACTCCGATTGCTGGGATCAAAAATCCGCACGACAATTTTCTCACCACGCACGGTCGGGAACACCGAGATGCGCAACTCCACGCCGCCGAGGTCGGGGTCGGCGGGCGCGTGACCTTCCTGCGGCAAACCAGTTTGGTAGGTCACGAGGTTGGCCATGACCTTGAAGCGACCGGCGACTTTTTCCATTAGATCAAGCGGCAGATGAATCAGTTCGCTGAGCACGCCGTTGAGCCGGATGCGCACGCAGAGCGACGTTTCCCACGGCTCAATGTGGATGTCGCTGGCTCCGGCTTTGATGGCGTCGGCCACGATGTGGTTGACGAGCGTGCCGATTTCGATGCTCTCAACTGTTTCGCTGGCCTGGAGATATGATGCGGTTTGGCTCACGATATTGCGCTATGACTGATTGATTGCCTGATTGGTAGGTTTTCTCCCGCGTCTTGTCAGCAAGAAACTGCCGGTTTCTTGGCTAAAAACAGGTGTTTTGCCAGGAAAACGGGTCAAAAACCACTTCCCGATTGACCCGGTGGAAAATGTCCGATATGAACCGGGCAACGAGTTTCCCACTAAACGCACAGTCAACATGCCTTCAACACTTCGTTGCGCGGTCATCGGCACGGGCGCTATTGGCCTCGATCACTTGAACAGTTTTCTGCACTGTCGTCGCGCCACGGTGGCCGCCATCGCCGAGAGCAGTCCGGAGCGGGCCAAAGAAGCCTCCGAACGTTACAAAATCCCCCGCAGCTATGCCGATTACCGGGAACTGCTCGACCAGCCGGACATCGACGCCGTCACCATCGCGCTGCCGAACCATCTGCACGCGCCGGTTGCCATCGAAGCCTTGAAGGCGCGCAAGCACGTCTTGCTGGAAAAGCCGATGGCGATGAATGCTACCGAAGCTGCCAAGATCATCGACACCGCAAAGAAGATGCGACGCACCCTCATGGTCGGGCAGAATTTCCGGTTCGATCGCCAGACGCAGATTGCAAAACAATTCATCCAACGTGGCGACTTGGGAGAAATCTATCATGCCCGCGCCTTTTGGATGAGGCGCAGTGGCATCCCGCGAACGGGTTCCTGGTTTACGCAAAAGAAACTGGCCGGTGGCGGATGCACGGTCGATCTCGGCGTGCACATGCTCGACGCCT
This sequence comes from Verrucomicrobiota bacterium, assembly GCA_016200005.1. Classification (NCBI taxonomy): domain Bacteria; kingdom Pseudomonadati; phylum Verrucomicrobiota; species Verrucomicrobiota bacterium. The sequence continues at coordinate 52,995 of JACQFP010000050.1, forward strand.
GCCTGCATCTGATGGAGGATTTCGAGGTGACACGCGTCTCGGCGCAGACCTTCGCCAAGTTCGGCCCGCGCGGTCTCGGAGAATTGGACTGGGGACGGAGTGAAATCAATCCCCAAAAACCGTTCGACGTGGACGATTACAGCATCGCCTTGCTCAGATTCAAGAGTGGCAAGACGGTGACGCTCGAAACGAGTTGGGCCGCCAACCATCCCAGCGAGGCGCGCGAATACGGTGTTGATTTGCTCGGCACGACCGCCGGGCTTTCTCTCTATCCGGCGCGGCTGTTTCGCAGCGGGCCGTGCGGTTATGAGACCATCCAGCTCGCCACGCCGAAAGTGTTGCCGCACGAAGACCGCATCCAGCATTTCATCAACTGCGCGCTCGACGGCAAAAAGCCGCTCGTTCCAGTCGAGGAATCTTTGAAGGTGCAGGAAATCCTTGATGCGATTTACGAATCGGCGGCCAGCGGTAAAGAGGTAAAGATCGGCTGATACTTTGCGCCGGCGACGTCGGCGAACCGAGATGCGCATTCGCAGTGTTCCTAGCAATGCGGAGGTTGACCCTTCCGCATCGCGTAATAGAATAGTACGTATGACAGAGACTCTGACCATTCGATTGCCGAAATCTTTGGCGCGGGATTTTCGAGCCAAGGCCCGTGCCGCCAAGACCAATCCAACCGCCGTCCTGAGACGGGCCGCGGCGGAATTCGTGAATACCAAAGGCACGTTGGGGCGAAACGCCATGCAGGAGCACATCCGCGCCCGGGCCGGGACCTGGAACGGCCATTGTCCGGGCGCAGAATTGTTGCGGAGAACGCGACCATGATTCTGGTGGACACTTCGGTGATCGTGGCCTGGTTGGACGGGACACATAAGCACCATAAAGCCTGCACCGACGCGTTGGACACGTGCGCGGCGCGGGACACGCTCGCGGTGAGCAGCGTCACCTATTCGGAATTGGCGTCCGGCGCGCGCACGCGCGAAAGCGTGGACGAGGCATTGCAAGGTTTTGAGCAGATTGATCTGGATTTCGCTTCTGCCTGGCGCGCTGGTATAGCGTTTCGACAATACCGTTCGGGCAGTGAGGTGAAATCCGTGCTGCCTGACTTTTTCATCCGCGCACAGGCAGCGGTTTTGAACCTCCCGCATTTGACCAACGACCGCCGCCGAGTCAAATCCTTCCCGGACGTGGATTTTGAATTCGTTGATTAAACTGGTGTCGTCGCAACAAACGATCTTCCCGCTAATTGCTCCGCCTCTAAACAAGCCACGTCAAAAGTGATGGATTTTTCCCCCGTCTCATCGGTTAATCAACCTTGCCATGATTTCCGTCGTTGAACCTCAACCCGCCGGCATCGAGCTTGTCTCGCAGGTCGAGGAGATTTTTTCGCCCACAGGCTTGCTTTCCAAAGCGAGCAACTTTGAGTATCGGCCGCAACAACAGCAGATGGCGGTGGCCGTCGCCAAGGCGCTCGAAAATGGGGAGCATCTGGCCGTTGAAGCCGGCACGGGCGTCGGCAAGAGCCTCGCCTATCTCGTGCCAGCCATTTTGTTTGCGGTCGCTCGCAACAAAAAGGCGGTCGTCTCCACGCACACCATCAATCTCCAGGAGCAACTGACGGAAAAAGACCTGCCGATGCTGGCGCAAATCCTGCCGGTCAAATTCAACTTCACCATGCTGAAAGGACGAGCGAATTATCTTTGCTCGCGCCGGCTGCTCAAGGCCATGCAGCAGGCGGACAACCTGTTCACTTCGCCCGAAGCGCAGGAGCTTCAGCGCATTTACGAATGGTCCAAAACGACCACCGACGGAAGTCTCTCCGATTTCGAGATTGAGCCGGACGTGAAAGTGTGGACGCACGTTTGTTCCGAGCGCGGGCTGTGTTCGCCGAAAATCTGCGGTCACCAGTCCGACTTCGGCAAACAGAACGGCGTCTGCTTTTTTCAGCGCGCGCGCAGCCGGATTCTCGCCGCCAACGTGGTGGTACTCAACCACACGCTGTTTTTTACGCTGCTGGGCGGCATCGAGGAGGAAGTGGACGGCGGCATCTTGTTCAAGAATGACTTTGTGATCTTCGACGAGGCGCATACGGTGGAGAGCGTCGCCTCCCGTCACATCGGCCTGAGCGTTTCCAACGCCCAACTGCGCTACACGCTGCAACGGCTCTGGAATCCGCGCACCGAAAAGGGCCTGCTCTCGCTGCTTCGCAAAGGCGCGGCCGTGAATCTCGTCGCCGATCTTTTGCACGAGGCGGATAATTTTTTTTCGGAGGTCGAAAGCGCTTGCGAGGGGCTGATAAAAATCCGTCAAGAGAATATCATAGCAGACGAAACGAAATACGCCGCTTCGAAAAAGAACCGTGACTGGAGCGAACTCCGCATCCGCCGACCGGAACTCGTCAAGGACAACGTCACGCTGCCGATTCAACGGTTGCGCGAGGCCGTGAGTCAGTTGATCAAGATGAGCGAAGACAAGGACACCGGCCAGGAACTGGTGGAATGCAACCGCCGGCTGGCCGAGTTGCGTGAAGAAGTGGCTCTGTTTCTCTCTCAGAGCGCGAAGGAACACGTTTACTGGGTCGAGCGCAGCGGCAAAGCGCAAAAAAATCTCACGCTCAACGCCGCGCCGATTGATGTTGCTGATTTTTTGCGCCGACGGCTCTTCGGTGCGGACACGTCGATCGTCATGACCAGCGCCACTCTGGCGACATCCGCCAATCTCAAATCAGCTTCTCCAAAGGCGCAGGGAGGATTGAACTACTTCGCCCATCGCGTCGGCGCGGAAGCGGCCACGCTGCTCCAGGTCGGCTCGCCGTTCGATTACGAGCGGCAGATGAAAGTGTTTGTGGCGAATAAGATGCCCGACCCGCGCGATGCCGGTTATCGCGATGCGCTCGTCCATTGGATCAAGCATTTCGTGAAGACGACCCACGGCAAGGCCTTTGTGCTTTTTACGAATTTCAAGTTGATGCAGGAAGTCGGCGAGCGGATGCAGCCGTTCTTCGACGAGCTGGGCCTGAAATGTTTTGTGCAAGGCACCGGCACGCCCCGTTCGTTGATGCTGGAAAAATTCAAAGACGACGTGGACTCCGTACTCTTCGGCACCGCGAGCTTCTGGCAGGGCGTCGATGTGCCCGGGGAGGCGTTGTCGAATGTGATCATCACGCGACTGCCGTTTGCCGTGCCCGATCATCCATTGATCGAAGCGCGCATCGAGAGTATCGAGGCGCACGGTGGCAACTCGTTCAACGATTTCTCGCTGCCCGAAGCCATCTTGAAATTTCGTCAAGGCGTCGGGCGACTCATTCGCACCAAAAGCGACACCGGCATCGTCGTGGTACTGGACAACCGGGTGCTCACCAAAAAATACGGACAGGCGTTCCTCGACGCCTTGCCGAGGTGTCCGTTGGAAATTGTTTGAGCAGTTGAGGAAGCATCCCTGTGGATGCGAATCGGACGAAGACTCTCGCAGATTCCGTGAGCTGCGTGCGACGTTTCACCACACTTCTACAGGCCCTTTCGGCACGGGGATTTGTTCTCGTTGAACAACGCCCGACTCTTGCATGAAGGAAGCCACCATGGGCGCAGGACGATAGTTTGGTTTCAGCTCGCCATTGTCGTCGAGGAACTGCTGGCGCCAGCGGAGATAGTTTTCAAGGAGGCCGTGGAACTCAGCTTTCGTTGAAACCTGCACCGCGCGTTTGTTGAATTCGTTGGCCGGGCCGAACCGCTTCGCGTACCACGGCGCGACTTTGCGGAACATCCGGCAACCGAGTTCTTCCCCGAACACTTCGACCATGAGGTCAAGATGCCGGCACATCACACGCACGCGCTCATCGAAACTCGGCTCCGGCAAGACTTCGCCGGTTGTGGTGGTAGGGCGCGTCACTCCGTGCGCGCCGTCATTGGCGCTTGGACGAGCGGCGGGCAACGGAGTGCCCGCCCTACCAGTTCCGCTCGCCTGCAAGTAATGCAGCGTCCGTTTGAAAATCCACGGATCATAAAACGCGCCACGTCCGATGCTCACGCCCGCGCAGCCCGTCTCGTCCAACATCCGCTTGGCCGCTTGCGGCGTCGTCACGTCGCCGTTGCCGATGACCGGAATTCCTTTCACGACCTGCACCACGGCGCGAATGCCCGCCAGGTTCACGCGACCGCCAAATCCCTGTTCGCGCGTCCGGCCATGAACAAAGATTGCCGCCACGCCGACATCTTCCAATGTGCGAGCCAGATCAGGCGCTGTCAGATTCTGCTCATCCCAGCCGAGCCGCATCTTGGCGGTCACAGGAATTTTGACCGCCTCCACCATGCCGCGCACCAGTCTGGCGGTTTTCTCCAGTTCCGTCATCATCGCCGAGCCGCCGCCGACCCGGCAGACTTTGCGGACCGGACAACCCATGTTGATGTCCACCGCCGCCAGGCCGATGGATTCGAGGTACACCGCGGCATCCCGCATTTCTTCAGGAACAGAGCCGAACAATTGCACCGCCAATGGCCGGTCCGCCGGAGAACTTTCAATCAGCTTCAGCGCCTTGGCTTTCTTTTCGAGCAACGACCGCGCGTTTACCAGATCGGTTGTCGCCAGGTCCAATCCGCCAATCTCACGAAGCGTGAGGCGAAATGGCAAATTCGTGTAACCCGCCAGTGGCGACAGGAACAAATTCGATTTCAATGTCAGCGATCCGATTTGCATTCAGTCACAAACCATAGCAGAACGCTCAAACTCAACAAACAGGAATAACTTGGTGACCAGTCAGCCTCTCGACGGAAGGTCAGCCATTTGCGGGCTGGAGCGGGGCAAGCTACCGCCGCTGGCCCGTCTGTGCTGAACCCAAGCCGCGGGCGGCCCGGTGAGTCGCAGCCCGGCGAGGAGGGCAGAGGCGAAACTTGTGAAAGAGTGTGGTGCGGGGCTGACGGAGAGGCCGGTTTGTTGAATCGATATCGCTAACTGGGCTGCTGTCCGTCGCGAAGCCAAGCTCCTGTGGCGTTCATCAGCAGTCGAAAGAAGTTGCGCTTCTCCGCGTGGATATGAACTCGGTTTATTGGAGCCCCACCCTCCCACTCAAATCGATCTCCGCAGATTCTTGTCAAAGAAATCGGCAATCATCTGGATGAGTTCGGGGTGACTCGGACTCAACTCGCCGCCCGCTGGAACGAAACCGTGTCCCGCGTTTTTCACGACGACGAGCGTGGCCGGCACGCCCGCCTCCTTCAGCCGTTCGAGAAGTCGTTTCGACTGATCCAGCGCCACGACCTTGTCCTGGTCGCCGTGCAGAATCAGAAACGGCGGGTCGTCCCTGGAAACATAACTCACCGGGCTGGCGCGCTTCAGCATCTCATCCTTGTCCGAAGTGGCTCCGAAAACTTCCTGGGCAATCTTCGGGTTTCCGCGACCAACGCCAATCGTCAAGTCCGCCGGGCCGAACATGTCCACGACCGCCTGGACGCGGCTGGATTGATCGGCATGACCGCTGTTGCCCTCGAAGCCGGCACTGGCATCCGCAGTTCCGAGCAGCGCGACCAAATGTCCTCCCGCGCTGCCACCCCAAACTCCGATGCGTTTGGGATCGAGATGATATTTGTCGGCATTGGCGCGCAGAAAACGAACGGCGCATTTGGCATCTTCAATCTGCGCCGGGAACTTGAATTCCGGTGCAAGCCGATAGTTAATGGACGCCACGAGATAGCCACGCTTCACTAACTCGGGAATTGCCATTGCACCGGCGCCAGCGGCTTTGTCGCCCGCCCGCCAACCGCCGCCGTGGACATACATCGCGACCGGCAAGGCTTTGCCATCGGTTTTCTTCGGGAAGTAAAGATCCATTTTCAATTCCACTGCTCCCGCTCTACCGTACGTGACATCACGGTCGATTGTTTCCGCGGCGTCACTCAGGCCGGGAAGCACGGGAGCGGCCCTGACCGGTTGTGGTCTTCTCGTCGGGGCGGCGTCGGGAGTTTTGGGTGGATCTGCACCAACGGCGACCGACGTCAACGCGAGCGTTGTCAGTAGGCCGACGAGCTTCAACACCAGCTTGAGGATTTTCATAGGGAGTGTTCCAGTTGAATTATTTCGCACGAGCGTTGGTTCGGTTAGAAAGACGGTTGGTGCCCAGACGACATTACAAATCATATCCGTAGGTGCAAGGGAATACTGCTATCACCAAAGGCGGTCAGTCTTGCTGGAGGAATAGTTGAATGGCGCGTTGATAATCCTCAGGTTGATCAATGTCGAGGTCGAGACCGGGGTCATCCAGATTGCAAAGCCTCAAATCCTCCTGCTCAAGAAACTGCTTGAGGTCCTGCGCCGTTGAATCTTGCAGCCGGTGAAAAGCAGCCGCCGACAACAACACCGGATGGCGACGATGACCGCCTTGAAATGGCAGGCAAATCTCTTGAGGATGAGCGGTGGCGAATTCAATCAGCGCGCGCAACGTTTTGGACTGCAAGTGTGGTTGGTCGCCGAGCACCAATACCCAATGGGTCAAGCCAGCCCGCCAACCCGTCCAGCCAGCCGCGCATTGGATGGAACTGAACATTCCGCGCTGCGGTGCGGGATTCAGAATTCGATCTTCTCTTGGAAAGCGGAGTCGATCCAGTTCACTCGTCATATCCTGATCATCCGCCGCGCAGACCATGGCGATTTGTCCCGCACCGAGTTTTTTCCACTGCTCAACCAGGTGACCGATCACGGACGTGCCGCCCCAAGGCAAAAGCATTTTGGGCCGCCCCATCCGCGAAGAAGCTCCGGCGGCAAGGAGAACGACTCCGAGCGAGAACAGATTTGAAGTCGCTGGCGAAGGCATGAATTTGTTTTGATCAGAACTTTAATCAAGCGTTCGGCAAACGGTAATTCATTTTTGTTCCGTTCCGTCCAACCGGCCGTATTTCCGGATCTCCGGCCAGATAAGGGCCGTGGCGACGACGACGAGGACGGTTCCCATTCCACCTGACACCACCGCGAACACGGGACCAAGCAAGTGCGCCACGAAACCCGATTCAAACCCGCCGAGTTCGTTGGAAGTGCCGATGAACAAGCTGTTAACCGCGGAAACGCGCCCCCGCTTCGCGTCGGGTGTGAGCAATTGCACCAGCGTGTGGCGCACCACCACGCTGATGTTGTCCACCGCACCGCAGACAAAAAGCATGACCATGGCAAACCAGAATGAGGTTGAAAAACCAAAGGCCACCGTGGCCACTCCAAAAATCGCCACCGCCCAGAGCATCGCGCGCCCGGCTTTTTCCATGGGTGGACGGTGGGCCAGAATCATCGCTGAAAGCAGCGAACCCAAGGGCAACGCGGCCTGCAGCCAGCCCAGTCCCGTCGGGCCGACGCGTAAAATGTCCTTGGCATAAACCGGCAGCAGCGCCGTGGCGCCACCCAGCAACACGGCAAACATATCGAGTGAAATGATGCCGAACAGAATCCGGGTGTCGAAGACGAATCTGAAACCGGCGATCAAACTCTTGATCGTCATGTCTTCCCTGGCGGCGACAACCCGGCGGCTGCGGACAAACCACATCAACCCAACACAAATCAGCACCGCCCCAGTGTTGATTGCATAAACCGAGGCCGCGCTCCGGCTCAACGCAATCAGCATTCCACCCAAAGCCGGTCCGGCGACCGAGGATAGATGAAAGCTGCCGCTGTTCCACGTCACGGCTTTTGGAAAATTGCTGCGCGACACCAGTTGCGGCATCAAGGCGGCGCTGGCGGGCCAGAGAAAAGTGCGGGCCGCGCCCGCGGTGAACAAACAAAGATAGATCCAGATTACATCTGCGCGCAGCGTGGAAACCAAAGTCAGCCCCAGGCTGCACAGCGCGCTGACCGCGATCATCATGAGAACCACGCGCTTGCGGTTGTAATTGTCAGCCACGTGGCCGGCCGGAAGCGTCAGGAACACCATCGGCACCATTTGCGTCAGACCGACCAGCCCTAGTGCCAGGGCGGAATGCGTTCGTTCGTAAAGCTCCCAGCCCACCGCCACCGTCAGCATCTGCTGTCCGAGCGACGCGATGAAACGCGCGATCAGATAAAGCAGAAAATCCCGATTCCGCAAAACGGAATAGGGATCATGTGTGGCTGCCAGAGCAGGCAAATTCACCGCTTCACGGAACGACTCGGGATCATTCATCGCCTCAATGATTGTCCCGCAAGAAGTTGCCGCGCTCAATAAAACTTTTTACTTCGGCCGACTTAATGGCTTTCCTCCCGCCAACCCGTCTGGTCAATCCGGCGAAACTCCGCCTGAACGTCCGTGCCCTCGTAAAACGACAGCCAGCCGCGCAACCGCTTGGTCTCGCCGGGCGCGCAGTCGGGAAATTTCGGGTCGGAATGAAGACACGGACACTTCGCGTTGGCCCACGGATGATGACAGGGATCCCAGGCGGTAATGATCCAGCGTTTGCCATCGCTTGACCGGCAGGCCACATAAGGATTGGAAAGAACCTTGTTGTCGTTGGTCTGTTGTTCAAAGCCGCGCGCGCCTTTCAGCATCACGCAATTCTGCACGCGCAAATCGCTCAAGGTTTCCTTCGCGCCGTTCTTCAACCAGAGTTCCATGCGCACGGCTTCGCGCGTGGGCACGACCTTCGCGCCAAAGACAATTCCGTTCGGCAACTTTCGTTCGATGTCGAATGTCCCATCCGCGCGGCGATTCCATTCCAACGGTTCGAGTTTGATGTTTTGTTTCGTCCAGACCGTGGGAACGTGTGTGTGCGCCAGATAAGTCAGCCCGAGATTCGACCAGATGGCTTCCGGCACATCAACCACCACGTAACTGTTTTCATCCCACGGCGTGAAGACGCTCACCTTGGTTTCACGCTGCGGGTTGACTGCGCCATCGAGAAAGCCGATGCGCGGATGGCGCCCGCCGGGATAAGCCAGAACCAGCAACGGCGCATTGGCGGGTCGCTTGGGCCGATGGTCAGGAGTGATATTGAATGTTTTCAGCGCGGTGGAAATCTCATTGTCCCCGAGTCCGGTTGCAGACTTGATTTCGTCGGTGGTGAAGTGATGATACCAAACCATGTTCTGCAACCAGTAACGCAGCTCGGCTTCACCGGCAGGCTTTCGATAATTAGCCGCAGCGTCCTCCGCTCCTTGGAGAGGCCCAAGGCAGACCGAGGACGCAATCAGAAAACTAAAGAGGAAAAAACAACGGCACTTGGATGTACTCCTCAGAGATTTTTGCAAAACCTGGGCTTTGTTTCTTCCTCGCCCCGCGACGCAGGAGTGGGGAGAGGACCGAGGAGAGGGGAAATCCCAACAAAAACGCACCTCCTCTCCCCGGCCCTCTCCTCCATCCGATGGAGGAGAGGGAGAAAAATCATCGTGCCACTCTCTGTTTCGCGCGTTCTGCAAAAGTCTCTTCATACATTGAGAGGTGACTGATGGTTGATTGCATTCTGGCCGGTTTCGGGCACTGGGGCCTTACGGTTTGTCGGCGGGTTTCGGACCGCCAGCAACATGGCGAATTCGGATCTCGCGCAACGCGGCCGTGGTTTGCCACGAAGCCAGGCCAAAGGGTTTGGAAAGCTCAATCTCGCCGGCGCGAAGTGAAATCCTGCGTCCTTCAGTGGGCAGGTCCACCAGTTTTTCGTCGTCAATCCACGCTTCGATCTTCGCGGTCGTCACGCGCACACGAATGCGATACCAGCGTCCCCGATCGGCTTTGAAGTAATGGGTCGTTTCATTTTCCGATGCGTCCATGCCGTCAATGCTCGACAACCCCACCACCGCCCCACCCCAACCGCCAACGATGAAACTGCAAAAGGCGTCGCCCACCGGAAACGTCAGCCCGCAGAAAAAGTCTGATCCCTCGGCCCGCATAGCTTCGAGTGAGACCTCGTAATTGACCTTCGGAAGTTCATTGGTCCAGACGACGCCTGTCAACGCGGCGCCGGTTCCCAGCACGAGAGTGCCCGCCTCGCAGTATGCATCACCGTGTCCGCCGAAATCTGTAACGCTCCAGCCCGTCAAAGTCTTGCCGTCGAACAGTGACTTCCACCCCTCGCCCACAACCGGCGCGGGCGGTGTGGCTGCCGCCTGCCTGATGATTTCGTCGGCGGCAGTTCGCTCGGCGACCATCCGCTTCTGGTAGTCCGATTGGGTTTCGATCATGAGTTTGTCTGCTTTGGAAGCACACCCAACCAGCAACACGGCGACCAGGGCGGAACCCCACAAGGTCTGAAACGAGTTTTTGATCATTGAGCAACGATCTGGTTGTTTCTCGTAATTCTTCATTTGCGACTGCTTATCGGTGTCCCGCTTTGACCGGTTTGCCGTTCAGGAAATCAATCTCGATCAGTTTTTCGCTGGTCGGAATTCGGGCCACAACCTTTTTCGTTTGCGTGTTGATGACCGCCCCGGCGTCGGGATAGGCATATTTGCCATCCAGACTGAACGAAATCCAGCCGGGCTTGGGTTGCTCGTCCGGGTTGGCGAAGATCGGAACGTCGGCAAGGTGTTTGGGCGGCATGACCGTGGCGTCATAAACAAACACGTAGCCGTGGACGCCATCGACGACCCAGATTTCCTTTTGATCAGGCCGCAAGTTGATGCCATGACTTGGCGTGCTGTGCGGTTTGCGCGCCGTGGGATTCTTGATTTGCGGTATTCGATCCGATGGCGTTTGCGCCTCAACTCGATGAATCACCTTGCCGCTTTTGATATCGCCCACTTCAAACCCCAGCAATCCATCCACGTTGGCAAAGAGGTATTTCTCATCATCGGTTACGGTAAACGGACGGACGCCCCGGCTGAACGGACCGACCTTGCGGACGATCTTGTGGGTGGCGGTGTCCGCAATGAAAACGTAGGGCATCGTCAAGACTTCCAGATACATTCTTGTCCCGGCAGGGTTGCACCAGGTGTTGTGCGGACCGAAGTCGCCAATGGGATTCTCGTCGTATTGTTTGCCGCGACCGGTTTCAATTCTCGCCCACACCTCGCCATCGGCGGCGTTGAGCACCCACCAGTTCCCATCGTAACGGCACGGCAGATAAATGGTTTTCCCATCCGGCGTGATGGCCATGCTATCGACATATTTCCCGTAAGTTCGCCGCCACGAAATCGAGTCGCCCGCAATCTCCAGGCAGATCAGTTCGTCCCGTTTGTTGGAGGTGATGTAAAGTTTGCCAAGCGATGGGCTGGCGCAAATACCTTTGTACTCGCCGGAGTCCGGCAGCTCGATCTTTCTGATGAACTTGTGCCCCTGGTTGATGTCGTAAACACTCAACCCCGATTTGTCCGCCACGTATAATCGTCGTTCCAGCGGGGCGGCAGGCGCTTCCGGTTTCACCACCGCGCACCGCGCGGCATCAAGCTGCAGACCAAGCCAGACACAGACAGCGAAGGTCAGCGGCTTCGAACGGCAACGCGATTCTCGGACAGAATTCATCATCGTGTTTCAAGGGAATTCTATTAGAGTCGCGAGGAAAACGCACCATCTTAATTCAAACTGAATCTTATGACTGATGGGATCCCCGGCTTCTTGCGCGTCCAGTCCGACGGCCTTCTGCTGTCCGTGAAATTGCAACCGCGCGCTTCGGCCAACCAGATCGGCGAACCGTTGGGAAATGAATTGCGCATCAAGGTCACGGCGCCGCCGGTCGATGCGGCGGCGAACGAGGCGTTGCTGCGTCTCCTGGCGGAAACCCTGGATCGCCCGCGCAATTGCATCGAATTGGTGCGCGGTCACACCTCCCGTCACAAAGTCCTCAAGCTGCATGGCATTTCGGTTGCGACGGCGGTCGCAAAATTAACCGCGGCTCAATGAGCAGCCGGAGCGGTCGATAAGGGGGACGTAAGATGTTTTGACCGCGCGGCTGAACTCATCTTAGCCTCAGACATGGCCTCATCACAGAATGACAAACCGTTTTCCCTGGCACGGGTGTTGCGCGTGCCGCTGTTGGTTTTGTTCCTCCTGCTGTGGCTGGGCGTCGTCCTATTGATGTTTTTGCTGCACCTCCCCCTGCCCGACGATTGGCAATGGGTGACGGCCCTCTTCCTCGCGTCGGCCACCGCGACAACTCTGGTTGCCATGACGCGGCGTTTGCCCGCCCAAAACGTGGCGGTGGCGGCGGGGTTGATCGCATTTGTTTCCGGCGTCGTTCAGGCCGTCGGTGCGGCCACAGGCATTCCCTTTGGTGCTTACGTTTACACCGACAATGTTGGCCCACGACTCTTCGACACGCTCCCGCTGCTGATGCCGCTGGTGTGGATCGTGGCGATCATCAATTCGCGCGGCGTCGCCCGATTGATGCTGCGACCCTGGCGCAAAACCAAACTCTACGGCTTTCGCGTCATCGGGCTGACGTGCCTGCTGGTAACGCTGCTGGATTTCGGATTGGAACCGTTCGCCACCAAAGTGAATCGATTTTGGATCTGGCAGACCCCGGCGACGGTTCTTGCCTGGCACACGGCACCGTGGATCAACTTTTTCGGCTGGGCCATGACTACGTTGTTGATTCTGGTGGTTGCCACCCCATGGTTCATCGTCAAGCGATCCGCCGGTCAACCACCCGACTATCATCCGCTCATCGTGTGGTTGTCGCTGATCTTGCTGTTCGCGGCCGGCACCGCCGGACACCAGCTTTGGTGGGCTGCCGGTTCCAGTGTGCTGGCGGGTGTTCTCGTAACGATCTTCGCCCTGCGTGGCGCCCGCTGGTGAATCATTGTAGCACATGCGGCTCACCTTTTGCCGGCGGCACGCGCTCCAGGGCGCGATCTCCGGTTCGACAAGCTGCCGCCGCGCGCCCAAATTGTGTCCCTGATTGCCCCGACAACATTACAATCAAGATCTGGACCGAAGCGGAGTTGCAGGCCCTCCCCGAAGACGATTACCTCCACGAAGTGGTCAACGGCGAACGGGTTAGGAGCCCGACAAATAATTGTTTTGCACGGTCGAATTTGCGCCTGTCTGCGGGTCGCCATTGAAAACTTCAACGGCAGTCACCAACTCGGTGTTGTTCTCGACTCCAGCATGGGCTTCTGGATGTTCAATCGCAACTGCCGCGCGCCGGACATCTCCTTCGTTCCAAAGGCGCGGCTTAGGTCCCTCAATTTCAAACCGTCCGCGCAAACTTGCTTCCCGGGGGCACCAGACTTGGCTGTCGCAGTGCTGTCGCCGAAAAACACCCGCGCAAAGAGATTGACGCGCGGTTGAAAGACTTCTTTGCCAGCGGCACGCAAGTCGCCTGGATCATCCACCCCGTTCAGCAATGCGCGGAGATCTGCCACGCCGTGAACAAACGGGAATTACTCGCTCCCGGAGCGTTTCTTGATGGCGAAAATCTGTTGTCCGGCTTCCGTTACGCCATCGCCGACCTTTTCAAGGAGTGGGACTGGGCGTAAGCAAGATTGCGGAATTGGAGATCCTGATTTGAGGCGCACCCGCGGGCTGTGCGTTGCGGGTGAAGCGAGATCGGGCTTGGCCGCGGAGCAGAGATTCCACAGTGAGCCAACCGGCGGTGACGATATCCCGGTGATGTCCTGCCATCATGGTTGCGAAGCTCTGTCCAAAGTCTGGGATCCGCAAATGGAAAATGTTTGCCCGATTTCTGCCGCTGTTGCACGCTGTTGGAAACCTTCTGTCGCACTCAAGCGTCTAAGAAAACCGTATGTTGAAACCATTGCCTGTTAAGAAATGGAATTTCACAACTGCGGCGCATCTACTGAACCGCGCCGGCTTCGGCGGCCCGCCGGCTGAAATCGATAAACTGGTGGACCTTGGGCTCGACAAGGCGGTTACTCAACTGGTCGATTACGAAAACATTCCTGATCCCACGCCCAATCCGGATTGGGCCAAGCCCGACCCCAACCGCGCCCAAAAGTTCAAGGAACTCCGGGAGAGCACGCCGGAGCAGCGGAAGAAATTGCAGCAGGCCGAAAGGCAGATGCAACAGCAACAAATTACTGAGTTGCGTGGCTGGTGGTTGCAGCGGATGGCCAAAGGGCCGCGTCCGCTGCAGGAGAAGATGACACTTTTTTGGCACGGCCATTTCGCCACCAGCGTTGAAAAGGTGAGAGACGCCTACCTTATGTGGCGGCAGAACGAACTTTTCCGTCGTCTGGTCACTGGCGATTGGTTGGATATGTTGGTCCGGGTCGCGCAAGACCCGGCCATGTTGATCTGGCTGGATCAGGCTCAGAGCAGGAAGGAGCATCCCAACGAGAATTTCGCCCGCGAAGTCATGGAGTTGTTCGCGCTTGGAGAGGGGCATTACTCGGAGAAGGACATCTCGGAAGCCGCGCGTGCCCTGACGGGTTGGAGCTACGACCGCATCAAGCAAAGATTTGTTGAACGCCCGAACGTGCATGATGACGGTGAAAAGACAGTGCTGGGGCGCACCGGCAATCTCGACGGCAAAGAATTTCTGGAGCAAGTCGTAGCACAACCACAGTCCGCCCGCTTCATTACCGCAAAGATTTGGAACTTCTTTGCCGGACAACCTGCATCGGACGAATTGGTCACGGCCATGGCCGATGTGTTTCGCAAGGCGAATAATAATTTCAAACCGCTTCTCCATGCCCTGTTTCGCAGCGAAGAGTTTTACTCGGACAACATCATCCGCAATCAGGTGAAGAGTCCGGTGCAATGGTTGGTGGGCAGCGTGCGCGTGTTGGAGCGTGAATTGCCGCCGCCCGTGGTTTGCTTTAGTCTTACGCGAAATCTGGGCCAGGATTTGTTTGCGCCTCCGAACGTCAAAGGCTGGGACGGCGGTCTGAGTTGGATCACGACCAACAACCTGCTCGCCCGCTACAACGAATCCGCCATGCTTGTTCTGGGTGACAAGTCCATGCTGGCCGGATTGAGTTTCGGAAAAGCGAAGGCGCCGATGAAAAGGCAACAACAGATGCAGAGGCGCTTGGAGAATCTGCCTTTGGTGACCGTTTCACCCGAAAAAATCCTGACGGCGGAAGAACGGAAGAACAAGGACGCGTTGATCGCCGCTTTGGAAAAGCGTTTGCTCCAAGGGAAACTGAAGGAAAAACAGGAAAAAGTCCTTCACGAATTTCTGGATTCGCAAGGCGCGCTGGATGACCAGGTGGTTTTGGAAGCGGTCCGGCTGATTATGAGCACGCCCGAATATCAACTGACCTGAACTCTGCAACTTTATGAAAACGGAACTCACACTTAAAACGCGACGGGAATTTCTGCGCACGACGCTGTTGGGCGGCGCGGTTTCGTGGACGGCGCCCTCGTTTTTGGCCAACACATTTGCGGCGTTGCAAGCCGACGCCGCGGATTCCGCCACGCAAATCACCACGGGCCACGATTCCACAATTCTGGTTGTTCTCCAGATGGCCGGCGGCAATGACGGACTGAACACCGTCGTGCCGTACGCCAATGATTTTTATCAGGACGCGCGCCCCAAAATTCGTTTGTCCGGCAACGATGTGTTGAAGATCAACGATCAGGTCGGGCTGCATCCAAACCTCGACAGTTTCAAGGAACTCTACGACAACGGAAATCTCTCGATCGTTCAGGGCGTCGGCTATCCGAATCCGAATCGCTCCCATTTCCGCTCGACAGAAATCTGGCAGACGGCGACCGACTCCAACCGGTATGGCAAATACGGCTGGATCGGCAGTTATTTCGACCACACCTGTTCCGGTTGTGATCCAACCGTCGGCGTGAACATCGGCCGCCAGATGCCGCAGGCCTTTGCCGCCAAGAAGCCCAAAGGTGTCAGCTTGGACAATCCGCAAAACTATCGCTTCATGAGCCCCGAAGGCACCGAGCAATCGTTCCGGAAAATGAACCAACCTGACGAGAACATGACTGACACTTCCGCGGATGATAACTCCGGCGGCACGATTGGCGCCATTTCCGGTCACGCACATCACAGCGGATCGGCGCTCGACTTTCTGGAACGTACGGCGCTCGATGCCCAGGTCAGCTCTGACAAAATCCGCGCCCTCAGCAACAAAGTCGAAAACAAGGCCGTCTATCCGGGTTCCCAACTGGCCAATGCGCTCAAACTTGTGGCGCGCCTGATTGGTGGCGGTCTGCCGGCGCGCATTTTTTACGTTTCACAGGGCGGTTACGACACGCACACCAATCAGGTGCCGACGCAGGACCGTTTGCTGAAAGACTTGGGCGATTCAGTGCAGGCGTTCGTTGAAGACATGAGCGCGCAAGGGAATATGCAACGTGTGTTGGTGATGACCTTCAGCGAATTTGGCCGCCGCGTGGCGGAAAATGCCAATGGTGGCACGGATCACGGTGCCGCCGCGCCGATGTTCGTCATTGGCGAAAAGGTCAAAGCCGGACTGTTGGGCAAATATCCGAGTCTCGCGCCCGACGACCTGGTGAATGGTGATTTGAAATACACCGTCGATTTCCGCTCCGTCTATGCCGGGGTTCTTGAAGGCTGGTTGAAAACCCCCAGCGCTCCGATTCTGGGCAAAAAGTTTGAACCGTTAATTTGCACATAGACACATCGGGGACAGACAAGCCTCAGCATTTTTGCGTGCGAAAGATGCCTCCGGCCCCGCGCACAAAAACATGGCGCGGCAAAGCCACAACCAAAACATCCAACATCCAACATCGAACGCCCAAGGACTGGCGCACCTGCGGGTTCGGCGTTGGATGTTGGATGTTGGATGTTCCCTTTCGGAAAAATCTTCGTCGGAAGCGACGATGTTGGGAGATAGCACTGCGACGTCTGAGCACTTCATCTCGTTTCTTTTGATTGGCTCTCATGGGACAAAAATGAACAAATAAACCGTTCCGGTGCTATGGGGTATTTCCCCGATGCGACTTTCAAGCGGTCCCGATACGGCGGATGGGAATAAGGTGTGCGGAATTGAACACGCCCCTCACCCCGGCCCTCTCCCCGTCCGACGGGGAGAGGGTGAAACTGCGGCGACGTTGCGGCAAATCACCGAACGGTGCGTGTCGGCTATACACGCGGCGTAACATGGTGACCGAGAAATCCGAAGGCCGAAATCCGAAGTCCGAAAGAAACCCGAAGCCCGAAGCCCGAAGCCAATAGCGCGGCTTGTCGTTTGGATTTCGGATTTCGGTATTCGGATTTCTTTCGGATTTCGGCCCTCGGATTTCGGATTTTCCGTCGGGAGATGTGTCTAAACTTCGTTGTCGTCGTACTAGATGATGGTCAACTGCACACTGCTCTCGATGATGCCCGCACTGATGGCGTAGCGGGTGAGTCCGGCGGTGTCGTGGATGTTAAGCTTTGCCATGAGATGCTGCCGATGTTTGTCCACCGTTTTGAAGCTCACCCCCAGTTCGTCGGCGACCTGTTTGTTGGCCTTGCCTTCGGCAATCAACTGGAGCACCTCCACCTCGCGCGAACTGAGGCGGTTACCTCCCTTCTTGAGCCGTACCACTCGATTGAGCGACTTCCGATCGCGACCATTGAGGCGCTTGGCAATGGCCGGGCTGAAAAAGGTGTTGCCTTTTTGGACCTCGCGGATCGCCGTGGCCAGATTGTCTGAGGAGGTTTGTTTGAGCAAAAATCCCACGGCACCCAACTCGGTCACTTGCTCAACGTAAGCGTCATCACTGTGCGCGGAGAGAATGAGCACCTTGGTGTCGGGAAAATCTTTGCGAATTTGCCGGGTGGCTTCCAAGCCATTCAACAACGGCATGGCGATGTCCATCACAACCACGGCGGGCCGCAGTGTTTTGACCAAGGCGACTGCCTGGCGGCCAGTCTCCGCTTCACCGACCACTTCAATGTCGCGTTCGTGTTTCAATAGTGACCGAAACCCTTCCCGGACAATTGCGTGGTCTTCAGCCAGTAGGACAGTGATTCGTTTCATAGATATTAAAGTTTGGTGTTTGCGGATGGCATCAGCGGGTTCTCCGCTCCCTCCGCGCACTGCCGCTGCCAAACGGGATTTGTGCGCGAATAGTCGTGCCTTTGCCTGGGACGGATTCGACGGTGAAGTTGCCGCTGACCATTTCCACCCGTTCTCTCATGCCGAGCAGCCCCAATCGCTTGTGCTTTTTGGTGTGCAACACACGTTGCACTGGAAAACCTTTGCCGTTGTCTTTTATTTTCATGCAAAGGACGCCATCCAGTTTCTGAATCTCCACCTGTACCCGGCTCGCATGCGCATGGCGGGCCACATTGTTGAGCGCTTCCTGGGCGACGCGATAGAGCACGGTTCGTTTGTCACCGTTCACGTGCTCAACCGCAGCAAAGGCCGACAGGCTGACGTGGATACCCGTCTCCTCCTTGAAATGTTTCATAAACGTATGGAGGGCGGGAATCAGTCCCAAGTCGTCCAGCACTGTCGGGCGCAGTTCACGAGCGAACCGATGCACGATGTTCACGGAGTGCTCCACCAGTCGTTGCGTGCGAGCGATGCTTCGCTCCAGGCCCTTCGTGTTGAGGGCGGCCTCCTTTTTCAAGGCGGCTAGCCGAATATTGATGCTCGTCAATGTCTGGGCAATAACGTCATGCAGTTCGCGGCTGATCCGCTTGCGCTCTTCCTCCTGCGCCGAGAGAAGCTGTCGGGAAAGCAGCCGCAATTGTTCCTGCATCTGCCGCGACTGCTCCAACAACACGCCGTAGTGTTGCTCGCTTTTCTTGAGGGCTTCCTCCGCCAACTTGCGCTGGGCAATTTCCTCTTTCAACTGCTGATTGGAAATGGCCAGATCCACGGTACGTTGGCGTAGCGCGTCGTTCATCTTCCCCAAGTGCACGTTGGTATCGTGCGCGGTGCGATGCGTTTCCTCAAGCGGGGTGATGGCCTCGGCAAAAAAAGTTCCCGCCCGCCGTATCATTCCGTCCCGGGTGCTGGGGGCGTGGGTGGGCAACACGAGTGTGATCAAAGCTTGCTCGTGGAAGCGGGCTAGATCCAACGTCTCCAGACCTAGGGCCATGGCCCGGCGTCCCAGTCCTTTCGCCGGCTGCAAGCTCGCCCGCGGACCTTGCTTCAGGTGTTTTCCCAACGCCGCCTGATATTGGCGCGACAAGCCGGTCAACTTACGTTTCATGATGTTTGCCGATTTCACGAGCGAACCGCTTGATGCTTTTTGCCGACATATCCACCAAGCGGTGCGTGCTGGCAATCTCTTTTTTAAGGCCCTCGGTGTTGAGCGCGTTCGCCTTTTTCAACGTCAACAGCCGGACATTGATTCCCAATAAAGTCTGGCCGATTTCATCCTGCAGATCGTGGCTGATCTTCTTTCGCTTGTTCTCGTGCGCCGCCAGAATCCGGTGGGTCAGGTGCTGCAAATGTTCTTGCAGTTGGCGTGATTCCGCCAATAGTTTTTTGGCGTTTTTCGTGCTTTTCTTAAGGGCTTGCTCCGCAGTCTTGCGCCGGGCGATTCCCTTTTTCAAGGCTTGGTTGGAGGCCGCCAGTTCCACAGCGCGCCGGTTCAGCGTCTTGTTCAGTTGAGCCAGGCGGAGGTTAGCCTTGATCGCGGCGCGATGCGTCTTTTCGATAGGAGTGATGGCTTCGGTGAAAAAGATCTCTGCGCGCTTGATGACACCATCACGGCTGCTGGATGCTTCCAGTGCGGCAAGTGCTCCTTCGTGAATCCTGGCCACGTCCAATGTCTCCAGTCCGATGGCCACCGCTTGGCGTCCCAGTCCACGCGCCGATTGAAGTCCGGCCCGCGACCTTTGCTTCAGGTGTGTTCGCAACGCCGTCGCGTAATGTCGCGACAACCTGATCAACTTACGTTTCATGATTTGTGCCGATTTCGTACTCTACCACCAAGACGTCCCGGTTGCCGTCCCGCCATCAGGCTGCTTGCTCTCTCGGCGGCGAGGCAACAAGCCAACGCCAATATCCGGCTATTGCTTTATTCTGTATATGGGGTAAACCCCCCATCGCGCCGAATGATTCCGCGGCCTATTCTGAAATGATGAAAGTGTTGCTGCTATACCCGGAATTCCCGGACACGTTCTGGAGTTTCAAGCACGCGCTGAAATTTATCCGCAAGAAAGCTTCGTTACCACCGCTGGGTCTGCTCACCGTGGCGGCATTGCTGCCGGAGGGTTGGACGAAATGCCTGGTGGATGCCAACGTGCGGAAACTGAGCGAAGAGGACCTGGCCTGGTCGGATGTCGTGTTCATTAGCGCGATGATCGCCCAACAGGATTCGGCGCACGACCTGATCACGCGTTGCCGCGCCGCAGGCAAGACGATCGTGGCGGGGGGGCCGCTGTTCACCCTGGGCCACGAGCAATTTCCTGAAGTTGACCATTTCGTGCTGAATGAGGCCGAGGTGACCTTGCCGGAGTTTTTGCGTGACTTCGAGCGCCGCGCCGCTCGGCGTGTCTATGTCTCATCAGAATTCCCCGACATCCGGCGGACGCCGGCGCCGTTGTGGGAGCTGGCGGATTTGGGACGATACGCCTCGATGAGCGTGCAGTTCTCGCGTGGTTGCCCGTTCGACTGCGATTTCTGCAACATCACCGCGATGTTCGGGCATCGGCCGCGCACCAAGACCACGGCGCAAATGATCGCCGAGCTGGATGGTCTCCACCGGGCTGGCTGGCGCGGGGCGGTATTTTTCGTGGACGACAATTTCATCGGCAACAAGCGTTTCCTTAAGGAGGAGTTGTTGCCGGCATTGATCGAGTGGCAGAAACGCGGACGCGGCACTCCATTCTTCACCGAAGCGTCCATCAATCTGGCCGACGATCCAGAGTTGATGCGGATGATGGTCGAGGCGGGTTTCAACCAGGTGTTTGTCGGCATCGAGACCCCGGAGGCGGCGGGCCTGGCCGAATGCAACAAGCGCCAGAACCAGAAGCGCGACCTGGTCGCCGATGTGAAGCGCATCCAGCGCGCGGGGTTGGAAGTGCAGGGCGGGTTTATCGTTGGGTTCGACAGCGACACGCCGACGATCTTTGCGCGGCAGATGGAGTTTATCCAGCAAAGCGGCATCGTCACGGCGATGGTCGGCCTGCTGCAAGCCGTCCCCGGCACAAAGCTTCACCAACGGTTGAGCGGCCAGGGTCGGCTGATCGGCCAGACGACCGGCAACAATTTGGATGGAACAACCAACTTCATTCCGCGGATGAATCGGGAGACGTTACGCGAGGGTTATCGAAATCTGATGGGACACATTTATGCCCCGGGGCCCTATTACCAGCGCATCCGCACATTCCTGCGCGAGTACACGCCTCCGAAAATCCCCGGCTCATTGAACTGGCGATATTTCATGGCGTTCCTTCATGCCAATGTCCGCCTCGGCATTTTCGGTCGTGAACGTTTCCATTACTGGCGCTTGCTGATCTGGACCTTCTTCCATCGCCCCTCCCATTTTCCGCTGGCCGTCACCTTCTCCATTTACGGCCATCACTTTCGCAAGACGTGCCGGGTGCTGGGACTGTGACTCGCCCAGTGGGGTAACGCTACTCAAGCCCACATCCGCACGGCCCGCGCCAACATACAGGCGAGTGAGCTTCCCCATGGGGTGAATACCCCATAGCCAATGACCAGGGCTGGGGTGTACGGTCGTTTTGACACTATACCAAAAACGCAACAACACTGCAACGGCGTTTGTGCCCGTCAAACTGCGCCAACGATGATGAGCGAACACCAAAGCGAAACCGAATTTCTGCGGCATTGCCTTCGCTACGAAGACAGCGCCGAGCACCAGGCGCTGGATCAAAAATTCACTCAGATTCAGCGTGACGAACGCTGCGTCCGACGCGCGGTGTGGCTGATGACCGTGCTGACTGCGCTGGCAGTGGCCGGCTTTTGCTACTCAGCGGTTTTCTTGGAGGACTATCCGCAAAGGCCTTCGCAATTCGCCACGCAATTCCTCGTCAAAGTCTTTTGCACGGCGGGTCTGGCATCCACGATTTGCCTGGTGGCTTTCGTGAGCCTCGGGATGGTCTATCGCAAAAGGCTGGACCAGCGGCGGGAGGAATGCCGCCGGTTGGTCAGAAAGTTTTTGGAGTCCCGCCTGGGCAAACCGATAACCGCGCCTAGGCGCGAAAGTCGTGTCGGCGACCGGAATCGCAAGACCGTCCAGGTTGCTGTCGGAGGCAACGGCTCTCCCGACCAGACTGAATTAACAGCACGGGGCTGAAACTCCGACTCGTTTGCCATGGCCACGACCTCACGTGGTCACTTGCTATTCCAAATCTTCTGACGACTGTGTCAGTCGTCGCCGAGTGTCCCCATTATTGACCGTGGGGTGTACCCCCCGCTGGTAAGAGCCGGCCCATCGCGTAGCGTAACTCACAACAACGGGAAACCAGAAACGCGACCGAAGACACATTTTATGAAACGCAATAAACTGATGATCACTTTCCTCTCCGCCGCCGCTTTCACGGTAGGCTGCAATAAAGAGGGGACCACCTCTCAACAAGTCGACAAGGTCCAGGCAAAAACAGAAGAGGCTGCGCAAGACATGAAGGATTACACCTACGCGCAAAAAAATGAATTCGTCGTGAAAATGCAGGGCCAGTTGGCCGAGATCAACATGGACTTGGACCAACTCGCCGCGAAAATTGAAAAATCCAGCGACGCGGCCAAGGCCGAAGCCAAACCCAAATTTGAGGCGCTACGCGAACAGGCGGCCAAGTTGAACCAGCAGCTTGACGAGGCCAGGAACGCCACGGAGTCCACTTGGAACGACGTCAAAGCCGGCTTCAAGAAGGGTTACGGCGAGTTGAAGGATTCGTTCCAACAGGCCCGGCAATGGGTGAGTGAAAAAATCGCACCCTGAGGTGGCGGAAAAGAAATTTGTAAAAGTCGGTTAACAATAAAATCAAGAAACGAAAAATATTATGACAAAGAAATCAATAACTTGCATTGACGACAATGCAACTAAGGTCGGTATGAACGGAACGAAACGGATGCTAATGGGCATGGCGCTTGCGCTGGCCGTGATGTATCCCAACCACGACTCAATCGCCAAGAATTCCAACAAGGGTGGGACGAGTATTCTCCATTTGAACTTCGTGACGGCGATGCTGAACACCGGCGTCGATCCCGATGCCAGTGGCAGCGTCAACGGCAAATTGAACCGCCAGGGGAACGCCAGCAACCAGCGCCTCCAAATTTCGCTGGCCAATCTGGATCCGAACACGACCTATCAGTTGGCCGCTTTCATCGGCGATGACACCAACTCGACGAGTGTGGCGAGTTTTACTACAGATGCGAACGGCGCCTTCAAGGTCACGTATGTGAAAAAGTCCCAAGGTAAAGGAAGCGCCGGCGGACAACCACTCCCGGACGCGTTGCACCCGCTCAGAAACGTTCGTGAACTGGATATCGTCAACGGCAGCGCACAGACAGTGTTGCGCGCGGACCTGACCGACCCGGACAAGCTGCAGTACTTGATCAAACGTCGCCTGGACAATACCGGGCTTGTTTCTGGCGCAGTTGGGACGCTTCAGATCAAAGCCACCAAGACCTCCACAAAGTTCCGTTTGACGGCTTCGGGTCTGACCCCAAACACGGACTACGTACTCACCATCAACGGAAACGCTGCTCAAACCAATACGACTGACAGCGCGGGCAATCTGAATCTGACGGCTCTGCCTCCGGGTTCGCCGAACGTCCTCGAGATTCACTCCGTGGCACTGACAGATATTGCCGGCAACGTCGTCCTCACAGCAGGTGGAGGAGGCGGAGGGGTGGGGCTGCCAACGGAAGCTCAAGCGCGAGTCAACCTTCGATCGGCCAATTCCTTCGCCGTTCTCGCCGGCTCGACAGTCACCAGCAGCGGTCTTACCGTGGTTAATGGGGATCTTGGCGTGAGTCCCGGTACGGCAATCACTGGCTTCTTTACCGTTGATGCCGGACCAGGAACCGTGAACGGGACGATCTACAACGTCACTCCTGGAGCCGCCGCCACCGCCCAAGCCGACTTGACAACCGCGTTTAACGACGCGGCTGGACGATCAGTAGGTGCGATTTCGGTTGCCGGCAATCTCGGCGGGCAAACTCTTGCCCCGGGACTTTATAAATCCACATCATCGCTTGAGATATCATCGGGAGACCTCACGCTCGACGCCAAGGGCGACGCAAATGCGGTCTTCATCTTCCAGATGGCGACCACACTTACTACAACCTCTGGTCGCCAGGTAATCCTGAGCGGCGGCGCCAAAGCGGCAAACGTCTTTTGGCAGGTTGGCACTTCGGCGACTCTGGGAACGAGCTCTGTCTTCAAGGGCACCATCATGGCCGATCAATCCATCTCGCTGACGACCGGCGCAACGCTGGACGGTCGGGCGTTGGCGCGGATTGCCGCGGTTACCTTGGAAGCCAATACCATTACCGCTCCGTAGAGCAGGAAAAAGAGCCATCAAGATCGAAAGAAAATGTTGCGAATAAGATTGGTAAATACAGACCAACCAACGAAGAAGGCGAACACCATGAATAGAACGAAACACTTAAAAATCGAATTCCTGTTAGCTGCTGCGCTTGCGGGAGCGCTGGCGGGATGCGTCGGCTACGTGGGCGGGCGGGGTCAGGGAGGCGCGTATGTGCAGCCCTCGTCGGTGTACGTGGAGGGCGGAGTCGCGGTGCAGGACGACTACGTGTATTACCCCGGTTACCAAGTCTATTACAGCAGCTATCGACACCAATATGTCTATCGGGACGGTCGCTCGTGGGTATCACGACCGACGCCGCCGCGCGTGTCAGTTGACGTGCTATTTAGATCGCCGTCAGTGAGGCTCGATTTCCACGACCACCCGTCGATTCATCATGCAAGCGTAGTGCGGCAGTATCCGAAACATTGGGCGCCACCAAGCTCAGGTCATCGCCGAAATGGAGACTAAAACGACCGCAACTAACATGAACTTTAAGAAACTTTTCCCGAATGGGAAGTCAGCCAACGCAATAAGTACAAAAGGAGAAATCCATGAATAAAATTAAACGTTTAGCCGGTAGAATCGGATTCGTGCTGTGCAGTGTGTTACTAGGATACACAACCTACGGACAACCGTCGGTATCGGTCGGGGTGAGTGTGCCGCTGCCTTCAGTGCAGATTCGCGTCGAAAGCGATTTTTATGAACCGCTCGCGCCGCAGGGGGAATGGGTCGTTATCGGCTCCTACGGACGCTGCTGGAGACCGGGTCATGTCGAGGCGGGTTGGCGTCCTTACTGTAACGGCAGTTGGCAGCGCACGGACGCCGGCTGGTATTGGGTCAGCGACGAGCCGTGGGCTTGGGCCACGTACCACTACGGTCGTTGGGATTTCACCGACCAATATGGTTGGTATTGGGTGCCGCAGATCCAATGGGCGCCGGCGTGGGTTTCCTGGCATGAGGGCGGCGGCTACATCGGTTGGGCGCCATTGCTCCCATCAGTGAGGGTTTCGGGAAGTGGATTCATCGGGTTTAACGCGGCAGTCATCTCGCCTCGGGCGTTTGTATTTGTAGAAGAACGCAGGTTCTTGGATCCCATCCGCCCCACCACGGTGGTCGCAAATAACACCACCATCATCAATAAGACCGTCAACATCACTAAGACCAAAATAGTGAACAACACCGTCATCAATGAAGGTCCGGCCACGGCGGTCATCGAAAAAGCAAGCGGGCGAAAGGTCCAGGCGGTGCCGGTTCGGGAACTGCGGCAAAAGACGGAAGTAGCAGTTGCCTCCAAGCAACGGACACCGACAGGGACCCGTAAGAAAAAGGTCGAGCCACCGGTTCGCAGCGAAGCACAACCCCGCGAAAAGAAAACAGTTGCTCCCGCGCCACGTCAGGTTGAGAAAGCCCCGCAGGTTGAGAAACCAGCCGGGGACCCGCGTGAGTCCGCAGCACCCGCCACGAGGAACGAAAGCGTGGACAGCGAGAAAAACGGAAAGCCAGCCAAGGAAAAGCCCGGCAACCCATCGAATGAGAAAGCGCAGCGGTCGGACAAGGAGAAGCCAGCCGCAAGTGAAAAGAATGCAGGGAACCCGGCGGATAAAGACAAAGACAAAGGCCAGGAGAAAAATCCCAAAGATTAGTCGTGTGGAGGCCTGGTGATCAGCCCCTTAAAATTGGGGTATTCACCCCCATATACAGCTTGAAGCAATGGCCAGATGTTTGCATGGGATTGTTGGCTCGCCGACGAGGGAGCAAACACTTCAATGGCGGGACAACGACCAAGTCGGCCTTGTTTGGGAAAAAACGGGAGTATCGGTAAACGAAGAAACCATCAAACGAAAGAATTATATGTCGAACCACCTGAGCCAAAAAATGGGATTCGTGCTGTGCACTGCGCTTTTGGGAGCGCTCACCGGATGCACAACCTACGTCGATCAACCCGGATCTCGCGGCGCGTATTACCAGGAACCGCCGCGTCCTCGTGAAGTGTATGCGCCACCTCCAGCGGCGTATGTACCGCCACCACCGGCGTATGTGCCGCCACCGGCGGTAGAGGTGGACGCCTCGGTCGGGTTCGGGATTCGCGCCGAAAGCGATTTTTATGAGCCGTTGACCCCGTATGGACGATGGGAAGTAGTTGGCTCGTACGGGCGTTGCTGGATTCCGGGACGGGTTGAAGTCAATTGGCGGCCATACTGCAACGGCAACTGGCAGCGCACAGACGCCGGCTGGTACTGGGCCAGCGATGAGCCGTGGGCTTGGGCCACGTATCACTATGGTCGTTGGGATTTCAGCGCGCAATTTGGCTGGTATTGGGTGCCGCAGACGCAGTGGGCGCCCGCATGGGTCTCCTGGCACGAAGGCGGTGGCTACGTCGGCTGGGCGCCGTTGCAACCTTCAGCGCGGATTTCTTTCAGCGGTTCAGTGGAGGTCAACGTCGGACTCGTCGCGCCACGGGCATTTGTATTTGTCGAGCAACGGCGATTCCTGGAACCGGTCCGCCCCACCACTGTGGTCGTTAACAACAACACCGTGATCAACAAGACCGTCAATATCACGAAGATCAAGGTCATAAACAAGACTGTGATCAACGAAGGCCCGCGCACCGAGGTGGTCGAACAGGCCAGCGGACGAAAGGTCCAGTCAGTGCCCGTTCGCGAACTGCGCCGGAATCAGGAGGCAGAAGTCGTCGCCCGGCACCAGAAAGCGCCACCGGGCCGCGAGAAACAAGAGGGAAAATTACAGAATCAGGACCGTGGCGTGGCTGAGCCTCGTGAACAGAAGGCCGCTCCAATTCGCGAGCAACGTTCGGTCCAGAAACCTGCCGTGGCTCCGAACCAACCCGTTGCGCCGGCTGCCGGCAGGCAAGTCCGCGAGATCGACAATCAGAATCAGAATCGTGCTACGAAGCTGGCACAGGAAGAAGAAAAACGTGTGCGCAATGAAAACGAGCGCGTAACTCAACAACAGAACCGCGACACCAGGTCCGCGCAGGACGCTGAGAAACGCGCACGAGAGGAACAAGCTCGCGCGACGAAGAACGAGCAAAGCAAGGCCGCCCGCTCAGTTGCTGAGGCCAGGTCAGTGGCCAATCCTCCGACGGCGACCAAAGAATCGATCGAGCCGAAGACTGAACGAAAGGTTCAGCAGCAGACTGAGAAACAGGTCAAGCGCGCCGAAGAAGTGAAGAGGGGTGCTCAACGACAGACAGAACTGCGCGCCAAACGCGAGCAGGTTGCAAGTGAAGAAGCCCGAAAGAAAGCGGCGAAAAAAGACCGCAAGAAGAAAGTCGAAGATCCGCAGGCATTCCCGGAAAACCCGGCCGTTTCACCACAATCATCACCGTAATCGAACGAGCGTTGATATGAAAGTAAATCCTCATCTACTCATCAACCTATGATCGCATTATCAATATTACCCATGTTTGCCGCCGCTGGTTACTCCTTGATATATCTTCTCGGAGGCGGAGGCTTTTTCGGAGCCATCGTCATCTTCTTCGTGGCGAAAATGTTTGGTAAATGAGTTGTACCAAAGAAACAAATCAAACTCACCGCCATGAAACACAACAAAAACCATGACAACGACCCGAGTGCCGGCCCGCAACTGGTACCGGTTCGTTTTGAATTCACTCATCCGACTGCCCGCGACGTTTGTATCGCCGGAACTTTCAACGACTGGCAGCCCGAAACCAAGCCCATGCATCCCGCGGGAGGTGGTCGCTGGCTGAAGGACACGACCTTGCCGCCCGGCAACTACGAATATTGCCTGGTGGTGGATAACCGTTGGATTCCCGATCCGTCGGTCAGGGAAACCGTGCCGAATCCATTCGGTGGAAGAAACTCGGTTTTGAAAGTAGCCAGTTCGCCGGAAGCATCTCATCTGGCCAGTGCAGAACATTTACCACTAACCAACAAAAACAAATGAAAGAATCGAACAAATGAAAGAACTAAACATTATGGATAAACAAAGACCAGCAACCAACGACAACTTTGGCACGCTCGCCGAGGATGCGCGCGCCTTGATGGCCGCCACCGCCGACGTGGCCGGCGAAAAGGTCGGCGACGCGCGCAAGCGTCTCGCCGCCGCATTGGAAAACGGCAAAGAAATCTATGGCCGTGTTCGCGACAAGGCGGTCGAAGGAGCAAGGGCTGCGGACCAAACCGTGCACGAACATCCGTATCAAGCGATCGGCATTGCTTTAGGGGTCGGTGCTCTCATCGGCTACCTACTCGCTCGCCGGGGTGCCCGTAATTGCGACTGATCCACTCATGGAACCGGCCGCTGACAGCTTTGGGCAATTTGGTGCTTCGTCGAAGCATTTGGCACGACGCTTATTGACCATCGGCGAAAATCGCCTCGAATTGTTGATGGTGGAGGTGCAGGAGGAGCGTGAGCGGCTCCTGCGTGCCATCTTGTTGGCCCTTGGCGTGGCGGTGTTTGGCTTTCTCACGGGAGCAGCGCTGACCATTGCCATTGTGGTCTTGCTGTGGCGCCTCTCGCCGGTCGCGGTTCTCCTGGTGCTGACCAGCCTTTACGCTGCCATCGCCGTGTATCTCTACCGGCGCTTTGCCGCAATCCAGCGCGACTGGAAAACATTTCCCGCCACCCTCGATCAACTCGGAAAGGACCGTTCATGTTTGGAAACGATCCTCGATTGAACCCGCTCCAATCGCGGAAACGATTGTTGGTTGCAGAAAGCGAAATCAACCGCCTGCAATTGGCGGAGGAATGGCAGGCGATGACTGAAGGAGTCCGCAGTCTCGGCGCGCGCGTGAAATCAGTCAGCTCACTCGCATCAGTGGCTGCGCTGCTGGTGGCGGGCGCGTCTGTGTTCCGGCGCAGCAAGTCCATGCCCGCCGAGGTGAAGCCCTCCCGGTTTCACACACTCCTGAAAGGCGCGCAGTTGGCCGGCTCCATCTGGCTGGCGTTCCGCTCGCGGGGTCGCGATCAAAAAGACAAATAGAAGAATATTCATGTGACGAAGCCTTGGCGTGCCGTCCGAAAATGATGACCACAACCCGACCACTGAAATTAAACTCAACGAAAGGACTTTTATGAAGATTGAGAAAGGATCAACCGACTCTTCAACCCCGCTGCCGACGTGCCCCGGTTGCGCAATGACCAAGAACGAATGGCCCGGCGAAGGATATACACACGAAGGAGAAACCTATTGCTGCCAGGGTTGTGCGGAAGGCACCGGCTGCACTTGCGTGAGCGTGGCCTAGCCGGGCTTCTCCCGCGAAGGGCAGAAACTTACCCGGGCCGAACCGCGTCCGGGCGAACAACGCGCAGGCGCACTCGCGCCCCAGGGCGAACTCAGCGGCGAGCGAGATGTCAATGGTACTGAAGAAGCCATTGACCAATCCGGCTGCAGTACCACTTTTGCAACAGCCAAATAATTCACGAAGAAATTCGGTCGAGATAGTCGTCTGCGGTGGCACCACTCTTGTGCTATGGATTACCGCAAGTATTGAACATGCAAGACCACGTCTAGCGACCCGCCAGAAAGTAGGAACCACCAATGCCTCAAGGCGATAAATCCAGCTACACTGACAAACAGAAACGTCAGGCGGAACGCATCGAAGCCGGCTACGAGAAAAAGGGCTTGAGCACGAAAAACGCGGAGGCACGAGCTTGGGGCACTGTGAACAAACTCACCGGCGGCGGCAAAAGGAGCGGCTCCGGCTGGAAGAAAAACTAAATATTATTCGCTCCAAAGCCATGAAATCCTTTCCTATCGTCATTATGGGCGGCGGCGTGGTTGCAGGATACGCAGCCAAGGAGTTCGTCGCCCAGAGCGGCAAAAGCGGGGGCCTGGCAATCGTCACCGCAGAAAATGCGCTGCCCTATGAGCGCCCTCCTTTGTCGAAGGGATTTCTGGCCGGCACGGAAGAAGCCAGCGATCTTCAGATTTCTGACGCCGCATTTTATCGCAAACATGGCATCGCTGTCTGCCGCAACTTCACTGTGAAGAAAGTGGACTTTCGGCGCCACCTTCTCCAGAGCACTTCGGGTAAAGTCATTGGCTTTGATCAATTGCTCATCGCTACGGGCTCGACGGTTCGACGGTTAAAGGTGCCGGGAGCCAACCGATCCGAGCTTTTTTATCTGCGGCAGATGAAGGATTCGCAGGCAATTCGGGAACAGATCAAACGAGGACGGCGGGCCGTGGTGATCGGTTCAGGCTTTATTGGAATGGAGGTAGCCTCGGTTATGGCCAGCCACGGAGTGCGCACGACCATGGTGTTTCCAGATGATCGGGTGTGGAAACGTCTGTTCACACCACCCATTTCAACTTTTTTTGAGCATCAGTTTGTGAATCGTGGCATTACCTTTAGGAAATGTGAAAAGGTGGTTGCCTTGACGCATAAAAATAATGAATGCCAGGTCGTATTGGCATCGGGAAATCAGGTGCCCACAGATTTTGTCGTGGGAGGAATTGGAGTGACCCCAACCATGGAACTGTTTCACCGGACACCGCTGGACACGGGTGACGGTATCAAAGTCAACAAATTCCTTGAAACTTGTGTGCCGGACGTATGGGCTGCGGGTGATATCGCCAACTATCCCGATCCCATCTTCCATCGCCGCATGCGGGTGGAGCACTGGGACAACGCCGTGGAACAAGGGCGGGTTGCGATGCGCAACATGACGGGAAAACTCCAGCCCTTCATCCACGTTCCCTATTTCTTCTCGGATGTTTTTGACCTTTCTTATGAATTTTGGGGCGATGCGACTGGCTACGACCAGGTGGTTTATCGCGGCAACATATATGAAAAGCGATTCAGTGTCTGGTGGCTTAAAAAGCAAACCCTTTGCGCCGCGTTTATCATGAACCGTCCGGAGGAGGAACGAGCGGTCGCCCCTCGATGGATTTTGCGACGTCCATGCTTGGACCCAAAGGCGCTCCAGAACGTCCGTAACTTGAAGTCACTGGATGCCACCTTCGGTCGCCGGGACTAGTCCCAAATCAATCCCGGCCCGGCAGCGGCCGGTTTTTGCGACTTTCCCGCCGCAACGTTCGCCATGGGGGATTCCCCCCGGCTGGCAACAGTCGGCCCATGGAGTAGCGTGCTGCGCAACGAACACCACAATTATGGAAGCCGCCACGATAACTCCGCCCAGTGCGGCCATGGATGACCCGGCGGTCGCAGAGATGCCGCGTGGAGAAACGCCCGGCAACGAAGCACCGTCTGTTGAAGCGATCGCCCCGGTAACGATGAAAACGACACCGGTGCAAATCGCCCTGGTCGCCCTCGGCGCGGTTGCCTTTCTTTACTTCGCGCGTCCGGTGGTTTTGCCGGTCTTCCTGGCTTGTGTGGCGGGGATGGCCCTGAAACCGCTCATCCGCTGGATGTCTTACTGTCGCATTCGACCACCGTTCGCGGCAGCGATCGTGTTGAGTGTTTTGCTGACCGGCGTCGGGGTGGGTTTCTACCATTTGTGGCGGCCCGCAATGACGTGGGTGAATGACGCGCCCGAACACATGACGCAGTTGCGACAACGGGTCCAGATGATTTTCCCGCGCGGCTCCAGGATCACCCAGGCCGCCGCCGCGGTGAACAATCTCGGCGCGACGGAGGAGGAAAAAAAGGAAGCACAAACGAAAGCGCCCTCGGTCGAGGTGAAAGACAGCCGCGGCACCAGCTCGTTCATGAGCTGGACTGGCACGTTGCTGGCGGGAGTCGGCGAGACGTTGGTGTTGCTCTACCTGTTGCTCGCCTCGGGCGACCTGTTCTTGCAGAAACTGGTCCACGTGATGCCCACCTTGCGTGACAAAAAGCGCGCGGTCGAGATCAGCCATGAGATTCAGCAAAACATTTCCAACTACCTGTTTTCCGTTACGCTGATCAACCTTGGCTTGGGCATGGCTGTGAGTGGGGGTCTGTACTTCATGGGCGTTCCCAATGCCGCCCTCTGGGGAATCCTTGCTGCAGTGTTCAATTTTGTTCCCTACTTCGGCCCCGTCGCCGGAGTCTTCATGCTGGCCAGCGTCGGCCTCCTTACTTTCGACACGCTGTGGATGGGACTCCTGCCGCCCGCCTGGTATCTGCTGCTCCATCTGTTGGAAGCGAACTTTATTACCCCGGTCTTGCTGGGCCGCCGCTTTACGCTCAATCCGGTGGTCATTTTTGTTTCGTTGATCTTCTGGACATGGCTTTGGGGAGTGCCGGGCGCTTTGTTGTCGGTACCAATCCTGGTGTCGATCAAGGTCATTTGCGACCACCTCCCCGCGATGTCGCACGTCAGCGAACTCCTGTGCCGATCCGCCAAACCACTTCCTGTCAGCTAGGCCAAATGAATCCTTCGGCCGAACAAATAGTGAGCCGGCAGGGCGCGTGGAGTCGCTTCGTTCTCCAACCCGTGGCGGGCGTGGGCAACTTCGTTTGTACGCAGTGGGACGAGGTGCGGCACGCGACGGCGGTGATCGGGACGGCGTTATCCGTTTGCGTTCGCCCGCGTTACTGGGTGCGCACGGTGCGCCGGGCATTGGCGCATCAGGTGGTCACGATCGGGGTTGAGTCGGTCGGATTTGTCTGTGGGGTGGCGGTGTTTGTCGGCATTGCAGTGGTGGTGCAACTGACGTTCTGGATCGGCGAAGCCGGACAGTCACAAATGCTCGGGCCGCTGTTGTTGACCGTGGTGGCGCGGGAACTCGGCCCGGTGCTGATCAACCTCGTGGTGATCGTTCGCTGCGGCAGCGCCATGGCCACCGAACTGGGCATCATGAAAATCGGCGGGCGGGTTCGCGTGCTCGAGGCGCAGGGCATCGCGCCGTTCACCTATCTCGTCGTGCCCCGGGTTTTGGGTGCCGCCATCTCCACCTTTTGCCTGACGATCCTCTTTATCCTGGTCGCGTTCGCGAGTGGTTATTTGTTCGGCGTGATGCTCGGTAAAGGAAGTTCCGACTGGTTGCTGTTCGCGAACAGCGTGTTCAACGCGGTTCGTCCCGAAGACGTGAGCAACGTCGTTGCCAAAAGCATCCTGCCCGCCCTGTTTGCCAGCGCCTCGTGTTGCATCGGCGGACTGGGCGTCACTGGTTCGGTGCTGGCTGTTCCGCAGGCCACGCAACGCGCGCTCGCCCGTTCCGTCACCGGAATGTTTGTGATCTGCGCGGTGGTGTCGCTGCTAACCTACCTCTGATTGATGAACGCACCAACCGACATCTTGAAATTTCACGGCCTGACGATTGCCGCGGACAACGAGTTTGGGTTGGGCCTCTCCAATCTGAATTCAACTCTCAAGGCGGGGGACCTGGCCCTGGTGTTGTTGGAGGCGGAACAAGCTCATATTCCTTTGGCAGACGCCGCGGAGGGCTTGGTCGAGCCGGAGCAGGGAACGGGCACGTTTCTTGGTGAAGACTGGCAAACGATGCCAGTGGATCGTGTGATGCACCAGCGCGGCAAGATCGGACGGGTATTTGATGGCGAAAGCTGGTTGAGCGATCTCTACGTGGATAAGAACATCACCCTGGCGCAGCGGCATCATACGCGCCGCGCCAGAAAGGACATCGAAGCTGAAGCAACCCAGCTCTGCCGGGTGTTCGGTTTGCCGGAATTGCCGCGCGGCTGGCCATCGAGCTTGCCATCACAAGACCTGCAAAAGGCCGCTTGTGTGCGCGCGTTTCTGGGCGCGCCGGTTTTGCTGCTTTTGGAAAACCCCACGCGCGGCGTTTACGATGACCTAATCGCGCCACTGATCAAGACAGTCAACAACGCGCGCCAACGGGGTGCCGCGGTGTTGTGGACAACGAGCGAACCCCAAGTTTGGAACCACCCTGAGGTGCGCGCCACGGTGCGGTACCAGATGCGCGGTTCGCCAATGCAAGTCATGGAAGAAGCAGAAAGGGTGAGCTGATGGAGAAGCGTTTTCATTTTCGGCACGTCCACGAGTTCACCGGCACGTTCGTCATCTTCGTCGTGGTGGTGCTGATCGCCGCCCTCGTGTGGACGGGTCGCAGCCAGCGCTGGTTCAGAAGTAATGTTACGCTACGGATTGCTCTGCCCGAGGCTGGCGCGGCGGGCATCCGCCAAGGCTCGGAGGTTTACTTTCTGGGCACGCTCGTGGGGTCAGTCTCCGGTGTCACTGTGGATACAACGGGCCGCATGGAGGCGCGGGCAAACATCCGCCGCGACTTTTTTCTTTTCGTACGCGCGGATTCGTCAGCGGTTGTCAAAAAGAAGTTCGGCGTGGCGGGCGATTCGTTCTTTGAGATCTCGCGCGGCGAGGGTAAGCCGTTGCCGGAGGACAACGCCGCCATTGTCTGCAAGGAGCAGTTTCAAAGTGTGCTGGAAGGGGCTGTTGAGGAAGTCCGCAGCGAGGCCATGCTCGTGTTGAAGAAAGTCAACGGTGGCCTGGATACGTGGACCACGCTCGGATCGAACCTAATCACCACACGCGCGCGATTGGACCAATTGGTCGGGCGCATGGACGACGTGGTCACCGATGTTCAGGCGGGCAAGGGCACGGTCGGCAAGTTGATCACAGACACCGCCCTTGCGGACGAAGCGCAAAAGCTCCTGGCGCGGGCGAACAAAGCGATGAGCGAGTTGCGAGGTACGGTGACGAACCTGAATGTCGCGGTGAAGAACGTCCAAGACGGCACGGCGCGGCTGCCGGAAATTACCGATGCCGTGGCCGACGGAGCGAAAGACCTGCCCGGTCTTGTCCTTCAAACACAGACCTCGATGCGCGAACTGGAGCGGTTGATTGAAGCCATGCAACGACACTGGCTGCTGCGAAAGTACGTGAACAAGACCAACCCGCCGCCCATGCGGCCGTTGCCCGCCAGCGAGGAGCCGGAGAAGAAACCGGCGAAAATGCTTTCTTCGCCGAGGAATTCTGCGAAGTGAGGTTCCCAGGGCCGTTAAAGGGAATCCGGCTGGAGTACTTCCCTGTAGGTTATGGCTTGCGGCAGCAGCCATCGCGACTACGCAGCCTGTACCCGAATTTCGACCGAGGATAGCTACAATATCGGCAGGAGTCCCTTGCGGAAGGCCATCAATTGCGCGTGAAAGTGATGGGGTTCAACAGGCCAAGGCGCGTCAATCCGCTTGCGCGCCGCTCGCGCAATCTTCTGTCCCTCTCGCACAGAGTGCGCACCCTTGCTTGACCTAAACCACCGGACTCATCCGGCACTCATGAACTACCGCACGATGATTTCCGGCGGACGCACTACGACTACCGGAGCTGCTACTACGACTCTCGGATGGCTTTCGAATCTCTCGTGACTGCGATAATGCCCGTGTCGCCCCTCTACCGGAACAATACATCCGCTGATTGTGATGAGGGTGGTAACGATGGTTAAGAGAAGGATCATTTTCATATTAAGTTTGTTTCGATTCATAGAGTCACGTTACGCGATGGGCAGGGACTTCTCTACGGGGGGATACCCCCCGTATCCAATGTGAGGTGACCGGCCTGATCAGTTTTGGGGAAGAGCGGCGGCGCAATTCTTTTTCTGTAAATTTGTTGAGCATCAAACTGAGGGCTAGGTTTGGCATTCCATGTTGAGGTAAACTTTTCCGGTTTCCCAGACTTCACTGGTTGCCTGGAGCAGGGCCGAGACGAGTCGGAGCAACGAGGGTTCATTGGGAAAGAGACTGGCGACCCGGGTGCGGCGTTTGAGTTCCTGGTTGACCCGCTCGAGCGCGTTGGAGGTGCGCAGGCGTTTTTGATGTGC
>JACQFP010000051.1 GCA_016200005.1 Verrucomicrobiota bacterium
CATGGTGCGGTCTCGCTCCGAAAGCAGGAGATGCGTGGTCTTCAGCGCGCAGGGCCAGTGGCCGGCCTCGAATAGCCCAAGCAACGTGCGGCAGAAGAGAAGCTGGTTATAATTCGTCGTCCACGCGGTGAGAAATCCCATCAGCGACCAGGCGAACAGCACCGCCGGATACAGCCAGCGCACGCTGACACGGTCCGCGATGAATCCGAACAGAAGCGAGCCAACGGCGAAGGCCCATCCGAAGGCGAGTTCGAGGTCGCCATATTGCTCCTTCGAGAGCTTGAACTCGTTGACGATGCGGACCGCCGCATTCGCCAGCGTCTGGCGGTCCATGTAGTTGATGGTCGTGGCAAGCAGCAACAGGCCGCAAACCCACCACTTCCAGGCGCCGAAGCGTGATGCGGGCCCTGCGCTCATCCGGCGCACCACTTTCCGTTCCGCGCGATGACATCATTGGAGCCAACTCCGACCCATTGCGGCGCGAGGCGAAGGACCATCGCGGCATCCCACTCGCAGGCGTGGCCTTTCCGCGCTTGTGTGATGTCACGGTTCGATTTCCGGTGTTCGCTCATGGGAAATTAGAGCGGGATTTTAGCAACGCGCCTTGCGTCAATCATCTCCTGCATGTAAACGGTCACCCGTCCACGATTCGCTTGATGATTTTCTTCTCCTTGTTCCGCCTACCAAAGCCCCGGGAATCATGGCCCCCAGCGTCCCGCCCCCGATAAAACCGCGAAGCCCCCAACCCAGTGACATAATGAGGGCAGTGAAACAAACCAGCCACGCCAAGGAACGATCTGGCCTCGTCGCACCGCCAGGCTCTTGACCTGACAGTGAGCCGAACCTGCGGCCCGAATCGGAATGAACCACAGTCATTGCCGTCAGCTTGCCGGTCTGGCCCGCTTCGAAGGTCGGCGCTTGGAATTGTTCTCTGTTGACTCGTTGAGGAACACGCCCCGTCATCTAATGCAGTGTTGGCGCAACGTCAATCCAATTTCTTGGATTGGTGGTTAGCAAATGAACTGACCGGTGTGGTGACAAGTGAAGTGCCCGCTTGGGTTTGGGCAACGAATCCTACAGACGCCTCGCCCTTCGGCGTCATTTACTTTTGAGGCGACAAGGTGGTAGCGACGCGCGGTCAATTTTCTCCGCCCGTAAACAAGCAACGATAACCTGCTTTATCTATTTCAGTTGTGGCAGAGAACCGCCTCGTCATTGCGGGCACTGCGTCCCATGCCTGATTCGCCGCGCAGCGATTCAGCACGGCTTCGGCGGCGATGACACAGATTACAGCGTCCCCAACCTGACCGCACAGCCGCTCTCGGCCAATAAAGCAAATGGGCGCGACGTGCGATCACTCCAACTCGTGCTCGCCCGCTTGGAAGCACAGCCACAGTTGGCAAAAGTCCTCATTCACAAACCGGGTCCATTGTCTGATTTTCCAGCCCAAATTCCCGCCTATGAGCGCATGTTCCTCGCGGGGATGAAGGAGATTAGTAAACTTGCAAGAAATATCGTGGCTCGCGTCGTATGATCAGGACAGAGGCCCCACAAGTGGTGGACTATCACTGCCACCTAGACCTTTATCCTGACCACGAAACGAAGTTCTCCGAATGTTCTTCGGCAAAAGTTGCCACACTGGCAGTCACAACCACACCCAAGACATGGCAACGAAACAAGGAACTTTGCGCCGAATCCCCCTATGTGTGCGCTGCACTCGGCCTGCATCCGCAGCTTGTTGCCGAACGATCTGGTGAACTCCGGCTGTTCGAGGACTTGTAACCCCAAAGCCCGTTTCGTCGGCGAGGTGGGCTTGGACGCAGGGCCACGTTACTACGCCTCGTTCGCCGAGCAAAAGCGGGTCTTCCAGCGAATCCTTCAACTGTGTGCCGACGCCGGGAATAAGATTCTGTCTGTCCACTCGGTTCGTGCGACGAGGGGGGTGTTAAACTGCATCGAACTTTTCCTCGCTGGGAGCAAGAGCCAAGCTGTGCTTTACTGGTTCACTGGTTCCCCTGCCGATGCCAAACGTGCAGTGAATTTGGGTTGTTACTTTTCCGTCAACGAGCAGATGCTCGCCAATCCGTCTTCCCGTAGGATCATTGAGCTTGTTCCAGCAAATCGCATCCTTACCGAAACGGATGGCCCATTCATGCAAATCCGAGGCCGCCCGGCGGAACCAGGCGAAGTTAGTGGTGTTATCGAAATACTCGCACAACTGCCCAGCTACTCCGGCCCGCAGATGCAGGAACTCATATTTAGAAACCTCGCGGTGTTGGAAGGATAGGCGTGACCAACGCGCGGTTTGCTTCGGTGCGACGTGAAAGTCGCTCAAGTAATCGTTCGATATGGATAACACCATAAGCCGAACCTGCGGTTCCGTTCGCAGGAGCCTAGCGGCATCGGCACAACTGGTAACGGTTGTGTCGGAAGCTGCCGTGACAATACATCTCCGCCCGATGGGGCGAGGAGACCACCGTGAGGAAGTCTCCGCGACTGCCAGCGTCAAGGCGGTCGGAGGGTTAGGCTGAAGGCCAAGTCCAACATAAGTGAACTGTCGAAAGCACCGTGAAACGCAACAAGCCAAAGACGCTGACAGGCTTGCGCCAAAAGGCATCGCAGTCGGTTGCCTCACTCGTAGCTTGGGGCACACGGACATTCAGGACTGCCGGTGAAGAGACAGGGACTAACTCCTTCATGTTACTTGAGTGGAACACGGTAAACCCGACAACTCGCCTCAACGAGGCAGGCGTTGCTGCAAAGCGCGCTGATGAGTTGGCGGGCAGAGGATGCTGGAGAAAGCCAAGGCCGTCCGGTAATCGGATGGATAGAGATTGCAACATCATCTTGCCGCGCAAGCGGGCTGACTTCCGGCGGGTCGTTCGTGACGAGAGAACTCGCAGAACCTTCGCAGGAGGAAATCGCAAATGAACATGGATTCGTCCATGTGTGCATCCTCCGGCAACGCACCACACTGGGAACAGTTGGACTGGCCGCAGTGTGAACGCCACGTCAGAAGGCTGCAAGCACGCATCGTCAAGGCAACACGGGAAGGCCGCTGGGGCAAGGTGAAAGCCTTGCAACGGCTGCTGACCCATTCGTTTTCCGGCAAAGCCTTGGCCGTGAAACGAGTGACGGAAAATCAAGGCAAGAGAACGCCCGGAGTGGATGGAGTCATCTGGAAAACTCCGGGAGCTAGACACAAAGCCATCGGATCGTTACGACGACGCGGGTATCAACCACAACCGCTGCGCCGCGTTCACATCCCGAAAGCCAACGGCAAGTTGCGTCCACTCGGTATCCCGACGATGAAAGACCGCGCCATGCAAGCGTTGCATTTGCTGGCGTTGGAACCCATCGCCGAGACGCTGGGGGATTCACACTCCTACGGCTTTCGCACGGGACGCAGCACGGCGGACGCGATTGAGCAATGTTTCAGTGTGCTCAGTCGGCAGAACCACGCGCCGTGGGTTTTGGAAGGCGACATTCGCGGCTGCTTCGATTATCTCAGCCACGAATGGATGCTGGATCGGATTCCCACGGACACGGAAGTTCTGCGGCGCTGGTTGAAAGCCGGCTACGTCGAGAATCGAACCTTGTTCCCCACGGAGGCGGGCACGCCGCAAGGCGGCATCATCTCGCCGACGCTGGCGAACATGACCTTGGACGGATTGGAGCAACTCCTGAAAGTCGCCTTTCGCAGGCGGCGCGACGGAGCCAGGCAATACCGGCTCAAGGTCAACCTCATTCGTTACGCGGATGACTTCTTTATCACCGGCCCGACCAAGGACGTGCTGGAAAATGAAGTCCGACCATTGGTCGAGCAGTTTCTGCGCGACCGTGGTTTGCAGCTCTCGCCCGAGAAAACCTGCATCACGTCTATCGAAGAAGGGTTCGACTTCCTCGGACAAAACCTCCGCAAGTATGACGGCAAGCTGCTCATCAAGCCGTCGAAGAAGAATACGCATGTCTTCTTGGAGAAAGTCCGAACGATCATCCAGACGAATGTGACCGCGACACAGGAGGTGCTGATTCGTCAACTCAACCCCGTGATCCGGGGTTGGGCGAACTATCACCAATCCATCGTGGCCGCGGACACCTTCAGCAAGGTGGATCATGTGTTGTGGCAAAGTCTCTGGCGCTGGGCCAAACGCCGACATCCGAACAAATCGAGCCAATGGGTAATGCGAAAATACTGGCATCCCATCGGACGACGCAAGTGGACGTTTGCGGTGGACACTGGCGACCGAACCCCGACTGGCCAAATCGTTTGGTTGAAGCTGCGACACGCAGTCGAAACCAAGATACGGCGACATCCGCAGATCAAAGGCACGGCCAATCCGTTTGATCAGCGCTGGCGTAGGTATTTTGAAGACCGTGCGTTTCTCAAGCGATTCGGCATACATCGGTGCGAAGCCGGGATTAAACCGTCGTGAATACCGGCTCTGCTCAAGCAGGGCTTGGAAACGGCTTGAGCCGGATGAACGGAAACGTTCACGTCCGGTTCTGAGGGGAGGGAGTGGCAGCAATGCTACTCCCTTACCCGACGTGCACGGGCTGCCCGTCGCCCCTGTCCCCCTCTCGACGACGCCCGCTCCGCTTCTCAAACCGCGCGCTCGTCACCAGCTTGCATGTGCTTGGCCGCAGGAGCGGCGGGCTTCCGTCTGCGGCTCGGCGGCGGGCGTTGCGCTCCGGCTGCGATTCGCTAGATGCTCCTCTCCGTCCTCCGCTCCACTTACCCCGCTCGCCGACCGCAGACCGAAGCCGCAAGTCCTCAACGCCGTACAGGATGGTGGAGTTTTCAATGAACGATTGGCGAATATCGGATTGTCCAATCACTGATTGAAACATTGGGAGCCCTTCGGCTGGTGGTCGGTACGGCGCGATGAAAGCGGGGCTGATTGTATGGCGGCGTCGGGCGCGTCAAGGATACTACGGGTCGGTTCGCTTAGACGCTCCCGCTTCCGTTCCTTATCGAAAGCTTTCGATAAGGAACGGAAGCGGCGAGTGATGTTGTTCGAGCCGACCCGTAGCATCCTTGACAAGCGCAGTTGAGCCATACCATCGGAACGGCGATTCGCGCCAGTGTCGTTTTTCAGCGGATCGGCGTATTTTACAACCACATGTGACTCCACGGCGCGCTCGGCGACCAATCCGTGTGAAAACTCAACTAAAACATGCCCTACGGCTCAATCCCGTTCTTTTGAAGAAATCGCCCGGCCGGGTTGGCGGCGGCAGTTTATGGAGCGGCGGATGGCTTGCATACCTTGCTCATCGAACGGGAAGCCCCCGGCGGGCAGGCGGGACGCAGTTCGCGCATTGAAAATTACCTCGGGTTTCCCACAGGACTTAGCGGCTCGGACCTCGCCCGGCGTGCGGTTGCACAAGCGCGGCGTTTCGGAGTGGAAATTCTCGCGCCGCAGGAAGTCAAAGGCGTCCGCATCGAAGGCCCGGCTCGAATGCTGACCCTGGCGGATGGCGCGGAGATCGGCTGTCGCGCGCTGCTCATTGCCAGCGGCATCGCTTTTAGAAGACTGGACGTGCCCGGTTTGGAAAAGCTTAACGGCGCGGGCGTGTATTATTATGCCCCGATGTCCGAGGCCTTTTCCTATCGCGACGGCGACATCTACATCGTCGGCGGGGCCAACTCTGCGGGTCAGGCGGCGATGTATTTTTCCAAATTCGCGCGCCAGGTCACGATGTTGGTGCGCGGCAATTCCTTGTCCGACACGATGTCGCAGTATCTCGAAAATCAGATCGCCGCGACGAAAAATATTTCGGTGCGGATCAACTCCAGCGTCGTCGCGGTGGCGGGGGTTGATTGCTGCGAGACCATCACGATTCAAAACAACAAGACCCGTGCGCAGGAAACCGTGTCCGCCAGTGCGCTGCTGATTTACGCCGGGGCCGTTCCGCGCACGGACTGGCTGGCGGGCATCGTCGAGCGGGATGCGCAAGGTTACCTGATCACCGGCCAACATCTGCTGCGTGACGGCAAGCGACCGAGGGAATGGTCGGTGGATCGAGATCCGTTTTATCTCGAGGCGAGCGTTCCGGGAATCTTCGTGGCCGGCGATGTGCGGCATCGTTCCGCCAAAGGCGTCACCTCTGGCGTGGGTGAAGGAGCCATGGCCGTAAAGCTTGTCCACGAATACCTCGGACTGTTGCAATGATGAATCCGGAAACGCTCCAGCAAGTCCGCGCCACCCCGCTGTTTGCCGGACTGGACGACGCACAAATCGGCTGCATTGAACCCGGCGAAGTGATTGATGTGCCCGTCGGAACCGTGTTGGTAACCGAAGGCGAACACTCTGCGTTTTTCTTCTTGGTTCTCGCAGGCGAAATTCGTCTCACACGGACTTATGATAAACAGAGCATTCTCATGGGGGCCATCAAGCCCGGTAACTACACCGGTGAAACCACATTGCTTCTGGACATTCCGTGGCTCGCGACGGCGCGCGTGTCCAAGCCGGCCAGATTGTTTCGTCTCGGCGAGGATGATTTCTGGCACATGCTGAGCACCTGTCGCTCGGTGGCCCGGGAGATTTTTCGCAGTGCCGCCAACAAGGTCCGCAACATGGAAGGCTATTCGCAGCAGCGGGAAAAGCTCGCCTCTCTCGGCACCATGGCGGCCGGGCTGGCGCACGAGCTTAATAATCCAGCGGCGGCCGCACGCCGCGCCGCCGCGCATTTGCAGGAGACCACGGACAAAGTGCAACAGCTCCTCTGCAGCCTGACCAAAACCTTGGGGCATGACCATTGGCAGCACCTTTTGCCAGCCTCGCAAGATGCCTTGGAACGGCTCACACACGCTCCCGTCCTCGACCATCTCGAACGCAGTGACCGTGCTGAAGCCATTGCTGCCTGGCTCGAAACCCACGGGATGGCGTCGGCCTATGAATTGGCTCCCACGTTTGTCAGCGCCGGTTTGGACTCAGTGTGGCTTGAAGAATTGACAAGCAAACTTCCGGCCGCGAGCCGTGCTGATGCTCTGGGCTGGCTGGGAGCGCGCATCAATTTGAAATCGTTGCTGGGCCAGGTTGAGCAAAGCACCGGACGCATTGCGGAACTGGTGAAGGCCGTCAAATCCTATTCGTACATGGATCAATCGCCGATGCAGGAGGTGGACATCCACGAAGGCCTCGATAGCACCTTGACGATGCTCGGCCACAAATTGAAAAACGTGACGCTTATGCGGGCCTTTGATCGTTCGTTGCCGCGCATTCCGGCGTATGGCAGCGAACTCAACCAAGTTTGGACCAACCTTATTGACAACGCCATTCATGCTGTCAACGGCACCGGCAGAATCTGCGTTGGCACCTGCCTCGCAGACAATCAACTTCTGGTGGAAATCGTTGACAACGGTGCAGGCATTCCCCCGGAAGTGCAGGCGCACATGTTCGAGCCTTTCTTTACCACCAAGCCCGTCGGCAGTGGCACCGGCCTCGGCCTGATCATAAGTAACCGCATCGTGGCCGACCGGCATGGCGGTGAAATTGAGTTTGAATCCAAGCCCGGTGAGACTCGCTTCAAAGTCCGGTTACCCTTGCATCGCAGCGAACCTTCGATTCTGCAACCCAATGGCTC
This sequence comes from Verrucomicrobiota bacterium, assembly GCA_016200005.1. Classification (NCBI taxonomy): domain Bacteria; kingdom Pseudomonadati; phylum Verrucomicrobiota; species Verrucomicrobiota bacterium. Next base: position 7,588 of record JACQFP010000051.1, read on the forward strand.
TTCAACCAACCAACTAAATGATACCACACCCATCACACAGAGTCTTGAATTGCGGGCAAAGCCCTTGGGTTTCCCTGAAAAGTGAGGGTGACATTGGCCAAGGGCGTTAGGAGTTTTTGGTTTGAATCACATGGCACAGGGCCGAAAAAGTGGTCATGGTTCGATGGGCTGTCCCACAGGTTCAGCCCCAACCCGGCAGATACGCCTGCTCGGGCCGGGCCAGATAGCGGAATTGGCCGTCGGCTGTCCCATAGCGGCGCAGCCAACTCAACACGTCCCATTTTTTCCACAAGGCCGCGCGCACCAAAGTGAACAGCCGGCTGAAGCTGTGGCTCCACTGCGACAGAAACGCCAGAGAGCGCAACAGCAGATAGACCAGCAGCGCCGTCCACACCTGTCAGCGCACCGCATTGGCGCTGGTGCCAAGGAAGTCGGCCAGTTGCAAGGTCTGCAAAGAAGACTTCGATCTGCCAGCGGCAGCGATACAACTCCACGATGCTCTGGGCGCTCCACTCCAGGTTGTTGGTCAGAAATTCCATGGCCACTTCCTTCCCGTCCACCTCGACCAGCGCCACGATGCGCCGCAGCGCCACCGGATAATCCCGCTGCTAAAACTGGCCATTGAGTCTCGGAGCCGCGCTCGCAAGCGAGACGCCGTTCATTCGTCACCATTTGCGACGTTCATGAAGGACGTACTCATCGACCAGGCCCAGACTGTCGCCGCCGCCTCAGCTGAATCACTGCGTTAGTCTGCTGACAGAGTCTTCATTCCTCACTCATTCTATTGCTGAAAGGGGTATCTGTTGCGGAAAGAGTACAAATTGCGAAAAGTCTTCTCCTGGCAGCTTGAGCAAACCACATCGCCCAAACCGGCGGGCTCCGCACTAGAATGGAGCGGAAACGAAGGAAAAATGGATGGACCCTCCCATCAACGAACGTCTAGCCTACCCCTCCGCCGCTAGTCCGAGCTGTCATCTATGAGTATCGGCACAGCGAGAATGCCCCAAAACCAAGAACAAGCGTCGCACCTCCGGCAACGGTCTATCGGGCAACGGGATCAGGTGATGATTAGGCCGCGCCTCGCTACGTTGAGCGCTCAGGAGAAGTGATTCCCTCGGTCACGATGACACCGAACCAGGTTATTTGCGGAGATGCGCAGGAGGTCTTGGACACGCTTCCTTCACAAACACCGAACGCTACTCCTTCAACCTCCTCACTGGTTCGTAGTCAATTTCCAGCAACTGGCCGAGAAATTTCCAAAAGTTGTGGATGGCGGGGGGTGGAGGGCATCCCAAGGGTAAATGTGTTTACGCTGCTATTGCCTTGGGGTTGAGTTCGACACCATCGACGAACTTCACTCCCGCGATCACGCGATCCAGTAACTCA
>JACQFP010000052.1 GCA_016200005.1 Verrucomicrobiota bacterium
ATTTGCTCGGATGCCGTGGGCTTGGGCTGCGTTTTTTTACTCATGCCCACGAGCTTAAAAAGTCTTGCAGCGGATGTCCCGACAAATCTACTTAGCATTTATCCATCAATAGCTTCTAACTGAGGATGCATGTCCGCTGGCAAATGTTACGATTAAAAATAATCCTTCCCGTCGAGTTCTTCAGTCCAAAAAGCCTTCACCCGAAAAACATGGCGAACAAGAAATTTTTCGCATGCTGCAATCATCTCGTGCCGCCAGCATGATGGCAAGTGGTGAAGTGGGAGGCTGCAGACGCGCTGCCCCCGCCGTCTTTGGGTCAAAGAATTATTGCGCGAAACAGGGAAAGGCGCATAAAATTTCCGCACATGATTCCGATGGTTGCCAGCAGCCCGGCCAAGGGCGAGGTATCGTCCAATCGCGAGGCCTATCAGCGCGCCTACCGCTGGATGTTGCTAGGACGGATTCTGGATGAAAAATTTGCCAGCCTTTACCGCGCCGGCAAAATCCACGGCGGCGTCTTTATTGGACGCGGACAGGAAGCTCTCAGCGTCGCCGTCGGCCAATCGTTGCGAAAAGGGGATATTTTTGCGCCGCTCATTCGGGATCAAGCGGGGCGGCTGGCCTTTGGCGAATCTGCGGTGGACGCGGCGCGCACTTACCTCGGCTCGGTGCTGGGGCCGATGCGCGGACGCGACGGCAATGTTCACCGCGGCCGGCCCAAGGAAGGCTATCTGCCCATGATCAGTCATCTGGGCGCCATGATACCGGTGGTCAACGGGATGTTGCTGGCGCGCCGCTTCAAAGGTGTCACGGGCGTCGTCGGCGCGACCTGCCTCGGCGAAGGCGGCACCTCCACCGGTGCCTTTCATGAAGGACTCAACCAGGCGGCGGTTGAAAAACTGCCGCTCGTGCTGATCGTCGCCAACAACCAATATGCTTATTCCACTCCCAGTGCGCGGCAATTTGCCTGTCGCTCGCTCGTGGATCGGGCGGCGGGTTACGGAGTCGAAGGTCACTCTCTGGACGGAACGGACTTGACAGCGTGCCTCGAAACCGTAGGTGAAGCGGTGGCCAACGCCCGCGCCGGACGCGGGCCGCAACTGGTGGTCGCCCGCCTGCTGCGCCTTTGCGGCCACGGCGAACATGATGATGCAGGCTACGTGGATCTCAAATTGAAGCAGTCAACGATGGGCCGCGATTGTTTGAAAGTTGCGGAAGAATACTTGTTGCAACAAAACTGGGTGGAGCGGGAAACCCTGGTCGTCTGGCGCAATGAAGCCACCCAGAAAGTCGAGGAAGCGGTCGCCAAAGCGCAGCGCGAACCCACGCCCGACCCGTACAAGGAAAACTGGTGCGCGCTGGCCTCAAGACATCTGGTGGAAGGCCACGGAGCAGACACGCCTGAACCGGAAGACACTTGAGAGTCACCCCTTTGATGAGCATCACCTATCTGGAAGCAATTCGACTCGCGCAGCAACGCGCGCTGGCCGACGACCCGCGCGTCTTCATCTACGGCCAGGATGTCGGCGCGTTTGGCGGCGCGTTCAAGGCGACAAAAAATCTGGCGCAGGAATTTCCGGGTCGCGTGATTGATGCTCCCATCAGCGAAGATGCGATTGTCGGCGCGGCCATTGGCGCGGCGATTGAAGGAATGCGACCGATCATCGAAATGCAATTCGCCGATTTCTCCACGGTCGGGTTCAACCAGATCATCAATCACGCGGCCGCCTTCCATTGGCGAACCCAGGTTCCTTGCCCCATCACCATCCGGCTGCCGTCCGGCGGCACCTCCGGCAGCGGCCCGTTTCACAGTCAGAGCATGGAAGCGATTTATGCGCACTACCCCGGGCTGATTGTGATGACGCCGGCCACGGTGGAAGACGCCTACAGCATGTTGTTGGAAGCGGTGGCGATTGACGACCCCGTCATCTTTTGCGAACACAAATACCTTTATTACCATTTGAAAGCCGACCAGCTCCCCACGGAAGCGATGCCCACGGGCAAAGCGCGGATCGCACGCTCGGGAAGAGATATGACCATCGTGGCTTACAGCGCCATGGTGCATGAAGCGTTGGCGGTGGCGGATGAACTCGCTGCGGAAGGAACGGAGATTGAAGTGGTTGATCTGCGATCGGTCAAACCGCTGGACACCGATACCGTCATGGCCTCCGTGGCGCGCACGGGACGCTTGCTTTGCGTGGGTGAGGCGTTTCCCTGGGGTGGGGTCACTGCGGAAGTGATTGCGCGAGTAGCCAGCGAAGGTTTTGACCTGCTGGACGCGCCGCCGCAACGGCTCAACGCCAAGGACACACCCGTTCCTTACCATCCGAACTTATGGACGGTGCATCGGCCCACCGCCCGCAGTATTGCCGTGGCCGCGCGCAAACTCTTAAGACAATGAAAAATTCAAAATTCAAAATTCAAAATGGGGCGCTGGGCGGCGTGCCGAGGCTGTTCGGGCATTTTTCATTTTTCATTTTTCATTTTTAATTCTGCCATGCCTCAGATTCCCATCATCATGCCGCAACTCGGCGAATCGATCGCCGAGGCGACGGTCGTCAATCTCTTGGTGAAAGTTGGCGACACGGTCCAGGCGGACCAAAGCGTCATGGAAGTTGAAACCAACAAGGCCACAATGAATGTTTCGTCGCCTTGTTCCGGTCGCGTCCAGAAGTTGCTCGTGAAACTCAACGAGAGTTATGCGGTCGATTCCGTGCTTGGCTATCTCGAAGCCAGTCCGGAAGAGGCGGCTCGTCTGGGCCTCGAAGATTTGACGCCAGCGAAAGAACCCGGAAACGGTGAACCGGCGTCGAGCAACGACGGTAAAACCGTGATGACCGAAAAAACATCCGGTGTCGCACCGACCGTTCGCGGTCTGCCCGTGCCTGCCCATGCATCTGGCGCGAGCTACATGTCCCCGCGGATGAAGGCGCGCATGAATGAACTGGGGCTGCACGCGGCCGACCTGGCGGGCGTCGCGGGGAGTGGCGCGGCGGGACGGCTGACCATCCAGGATTTCGAAAAATTCCTGGCCAACCTGGAAAAACACAAGTTGACCGCGGCTTCCAGCATGCGCGTTGCGGTGGCCGATGCCATGCGGCGCAGTTGGACCCGCCCGTTGGCCACGGCTGGGTTGTCGGTCGTCATCGATCCGTTGCTGGCCCACCGAAAAACCTCGAATTCCAAGGCCGGACCGACGCTTTATGCATTGCGCGCCCTGGCGCTGGCCTTGTCCGAAAACAGCGCGCCCGCGGGCCGGCTGGTCGGCAACAAGATTGTTCACCCTTCCGCCATCGACATCGGCTTCGCCGTCGAAGTGGAAGATGGCGTGCTGGTCCCCGTGATTCGCAAGGCCGATGGACAAACGTTGGCTGCCTTGGTCGGGCGTTACAACGAACTACTCGAACTGGCGCGGCAACGCCGGTTGCCACCGGATGCCACGGGCGGGTCCATTGCCACGGTGACCAACTTCGGCACCTTCGGGTTGATGTGGGCCACGCCGATTCCGCTGCCGGAACAAACCTTGGTGCTGGGTCTGGGTGCCGGCCGCCGCGCGCCCAGTTGGGACGAGCCGAAGGGACAATTCGTGCCGGTGATGGAAGCCAACCTGACGCTCAGTTTCGATCACCGCGTGCTCGACGGCGGCGCCGCCGGCCGTTTGCTGACCCGCGTGGCCGAGTTGTTGTCGCATCCCGAAAAATTATAGCCATGCCTCGCATCGGCTTTCGACCCGGGACACCCTTTGTTCAAACTTCTTGAAATTCGGCGCCCACATGTCCACGAGCGGCGGCGTTTGGAAAGCTCTGCAACGCGGCATCGGCATCAATTGCGAGGTCGTCCAACTCTTCGTCAAAAACAACATGCAGTGGTTCGGCAAACCGTATTCACCTGCCGACCTTGCGCGATACGCGAACGAACTGGCGGCCAACAGACTCACCTGCGTTTTCGGTCACACGGGATACCTCATCAATCTCGGCGCACCGGCGTCCGCCAACCGCGACAACTCAATCAAGTCTCTGATCCAGGAGATCAATCTGGCCACCGACCTCGGCCTACCCTTTCTCGTGTTGCATCCCGGAGCGCACCTCGGCTCAGGCGAAGAAGCCGGACTCCGACAGATTGTCGCCGGCTTGAACGAAGTTTTTCAGGTCACCAAGTCTTCCCCAGTTCGGATCGCGCTCGAGAACACCGCGGGACAAGGGACTTGTCTGGGGCATGAAATCAGACATCTTGCGGCCATTTTCGAGCACGTGACGTGGTCGGAACGACTGGGAGTTTGCCTCGACACGGCGCATTTCTTCGCCGCCGGTTACGACCTGCGAACACTCAAAGGTTGGAATGCGGCCATCAAGAAGGTCGAGACACTTATCGGACTGAGGGAAATCTTGGCGTTTCATCTCAACGACTCCAAAACCGATCTCGGTTCGCGAGTGGACCGACACGCCGGAATCGGGCAGGGAAAGATTGGGCTCAAGGCATTCCGTCAAATCGTGAACGATGAACGCTTCCGGGATTTGCCCGGCTGTTTGGAAACGCCCAAGTCAGAGGACCTGCATGAGGACGTGGAGAACCTGACGACACTTCGGTCGTTGGTGAAGAATTGAACTCGGCTGAGTGCGGCAATCTTCCTGAACAGAAAATTCTTTATCCGCCTCTGCCGAATACGGTAATGTCCACCAGTTGGTTTGCCAGTTTAGCTCAGTGGTAGAGCAACGGTTTTGTAAACCGTCGGTCGTCGGTTCGAGTCCGACAACTGGCTCCATTTTGAACCGTTTCTGCGGTCAGGATTCGCGTGGAGATGGATCCATTACTTAAATCCATTTTCAAGTGCTTTACGCAAAGCGTTCCCGTACGGCATACTGCGCGTCATGAAAGCAGCCATCATTGGTTTAACGCTCCTGGGCATGGCCACCTCGGTACTGGCAATTGACAAGGCGACACTCGACAACCGCCTGCGCAGGTTGGGCATCAAGTTTGCCGAGATGCAGGAAAAACCGGACCGCCACATTCCAGACGAGATGCTCGGCAAGGCCGAAGGCATCATTCTGCTGGACCGCACCAAGGCCGGCTTCCTGTTCGGCTTTCAAGGCGGCAGTGGTGTCGCGCTGGTCAAAGACCCTCGCTCGGGACAATGGAGTCCCGCGGCCTTCCTCGGCGCCACCGAAGCGAGCCTGGGTTTTCAAGTCGGCGCGCAACAATCCTTCATCGTGATTCTGCTCATGACCACCAACGCCACCCGCCGCTTGAACGAGGCGACGTTTGAGTTCGGGGGCGAGGCGCGGGGAACGGCGGGCAACTCCAGTGGCGGGGTGGATGCGACCGTCACTTCACAGGAACAAGCCATGTTGGTTTATGAAGATCGCAAAGGTCTCTACGGCGGGGTCGCCCTCAAAGCGGGACTGCTAGCCGCTGACCCGCAGGCGAATCTTGCTTACTATGGGGAAGCGGTGACCCTTCAGGACATCGTGTTCGACAGGAAGATGCCGTCCACGGAAGCCGCGTCCGAACTGGCTCAAAGGATCTTCGGCGCAAAGCCTGCGGGCATCGCGGCTGGCACCCCGGCCTCCACTTCGCCGGTTGGACAAAAAGTGAAAGCCACGGAAGCCGCTGCTGCACCGGCCGCGAAAACCAATGAAGCAAAAACCGCCGACGCCCTTCCCAATGTTCAGACGTCCGCTGCGCATAATGATCTGGCTGGCGAGCAACTGCGTCTGCTGCTGGCCGATTTGAAAGCGAGCAAACAAACCAACGCCCTCAACCACCTGAACGGTTATTTGACCGCCATGCTTGCCAGCGTTTACACCGCCGATGCACAAACGACGCTGCTCATTTTGGAGCGGCTTCGCGCCGGGCATACAACGGAAGCGACCACCTTGTTGGAAACGCGCCTTGACGGCGCACTGATAAACCTCGGCGCTTCTGTGGGCACAAGCCCGCAGCCGGAACGTCAGCCCGATTCGCTTCAAACCCTAAGGCGGGCGAAGGAGTATCGCACGCGTTTTCCGCGCAAGACCGGCAATTCAAATGTTGACGACGAAGTGGCGCGCGCCTTGAGTTTGTTGGACAAACAAAAATGAAAGCCGCCCGGAGCCTGGCCGGGAGTAATCCAATGTCGGAAGCGCCCGGAACCCCCTGCCGAAAACAGCCCATGAAAAAGCAATTGATCCGCATCTCCATCCTCCAATCCAGCAAGATCGTCACCGTGCTCTGTTTCTTGATGGGTTTGATCTACACGCTCATCGGCATCCCGCTGATTGTTTTCGGCAGCCAGCAGTTCAGAATCATGGGCATCATTTACGCCCTGATGCCGCTCGTCACGGCGGTCTTCGGCGGTCTGTTTTTTGTCATCTTCGCCGCGCTTTACAACTTCCTGGCCAGGTGGCTTGGCGGCATTGAGGTGGAGATCAAGGACCTTGAATAATGTTGTGCTTGCGACTTGAAAAAACGCGGCGCAGGGTTAATAGTGTCGATGAAAGCCAGACCTGAGAAATGTCAAACGCGGTTGAAATGCTGATGCGATGCGGGGTTGGAAAACCCCGCCGATTCGCAGACTTGCGCGTCGCCACGGCGCTCATGGCCACCATGTTGGGTGTGGCCGCGTCCACACAAGGCGCGCTGATCGCTGCCGCTTCGAGCACCTCGTCATCGACGATTAATACGACCAGTCACTCCGCCGGCATCGCGGAGATTTTGAAAATGGTGGATGCCGGCGTGGCCAAGGACGTCATCAAAGCTTACATCGACAACTCGCCTGTTGCTTATCGTCCCAACGCCGATGAAATCATTGCGCTGCACCAGCGCGGTGTTTCCGAGGAGATCCTTGCCGCATTGCTTCAACACGGTGGAGAGTTGCGGTCGAGGATGGCGCAATCGCAGCCGCCCAGCCCAAGTCCGTCCGCGCAACCTGCCCCAGCGAGCGGCGCTTATGCTCCGACGGCCAATTATGCTCCGGCTGTGCCACCTGCATATCCGGATTATTCGTACGCCGCTTATCCGAGCTACAGCTACGTCAGCCCTTATTTTTACTCATCCTTTTATTACTATCCTTACTTCAGCTACCGGTCCTGCTATCCGTACTATGGCTACCGTTCGTGCTATCCGTACTACGGCTACCGATCCTGTTATCCACGCTACGGTTACGGAGCCTCCTATGCGCAGTATGGTTATCGTTCCTGTTATCCGCGCTATGGCTATCGTTCTTTCAATTCCGGCTTTGGCTACCGAGGCAGTTATGCGGGGTCTGGAGGATTTCGTGCAGGCGTCTCCTCTCCGCGGTTCGGTGGTGGATTCGCTGCTTCGCGCCTTGGCGGTTTCCGTGGGGGCTATTCCTCGGTGCGACACAGCGGCGGCTTCGCTTCTATCCATCATGGCGGCGGAACTTCTGGTCGTAGGCGTTGACAGTCAAGATGGGAAACCTCCACGACTTCGGCGTTTTGCCTGAGTTTATTTTTCAACGATGTTGGCTCTCGTGCTTTCGACAAAAGCAAGCTCCTCAGCGCGTTCTCGTTTGGGAACCTGAAATTTATCCAGAGTCGCAGCAGTGGTCGGCGTCCCGCCGACCATCTGGCAGCCAAGTGCAACTCGACGTTTACTTCGGCGTTCGAGCCGCCAAGAGCCATCGGCGGGACGCCGATGGCAGCAACCGGCACGGTCGCGCTCAGCTTTTCCACCTGAATCGTTCCGTAATCAAAAGTTGGTGCGCCGTCACCCTTGCCTGCTCGCTCAGAGGAAGGAACAGCATTCGCAAACGGGCATGATAACTGTCCCGTCTCGCTTCGCGCGCGACTCTCGCGTGCCTTCCGGATTTGGCTTGGCCAGATTACCATTGACAGTCACCGGGGTCAGATTATTCAATCACTACTACGCACCAAGAGCAGGTATGAAAAGACTTCTGATGTTAGCCGCCATGGGGTTTTGTCTCCTTCCAACGATGGGTCGTGGCGCGCAGACGGCACAGGCGAGACTGTATTGCTGGTCGCTTCGGTTCCAGCAGGGTCATGACGGGTCAGATACGGAGGATTTCAGCACCATCTCCGGAACACCCAATGGCGAGTTGGCACCCTGGTTTGGCGCTCGTTCTCATTACAGCGGTTTCATTGCGTACTACTTCGGTGCTCCGATTGAGGGGACGATGTACCTCGATGTGCCCCTGACCGCTGACGCAAACGGCAACGGGTTCCCCGACTTTTTTGAGGTCTCGCAAGGAGTGAGTGGCGAAGTAACGTCCGGTGAGTATACCGGAAGCGAAAGCGGCACGGTAACGGCCACCTGGAACCGCGCTGCCGGCTCCAAGGATGGCACCTGCGTCATCACTTTGGAGGACGATATTTTTGGGACGTTGGGTGATTATAGTCACACGTTCGAGCTGATTGAATACACCGGTCCGCTGACTTACACGCCCGGCTCGAATGCCGTATCTGGAAGCGTAAACTTGACGCAAACCGGTAATCCCGCGAACCAATTCCAAGGCCCGGTCGCGTTTGTAAAGGTGGCCACCAATCGATTCAACAGACTGACGCTCCAGGCCGGCGGATGGACCAATGCTGCGACTCAAATGCTCACGTTCGCCAACGACCTCTTCTTGCGCGACTTGAGCCTGCTCACAAACTACTACGGCTACGTGCAGTTTGATGATGGTGACCCAAACACGGCCGACCCCGACTATTGGCTGTGGGAACTCTCCATCGACGACGTGAATGATAGCGATCACGACGGAATTCCGGATTTCAGCGATGATCCCGTGGCGGCGCGCCGACCAATGCTCACGTTGGCACGGGGCACAACTAACCTGCTGCTCACCATCAGTGGCGACGTGGGCCGCCTCCACGAGATACAACAAGTGTCAACACTCACCTCCACCAATTGGCAGCTCGTAAGCTCAATCACGTTGACGAACGATCCGCAGGTGGTTTCGCTCCCACTCCCTTCAAGCGCGCCATCGTTCTTGCGCGCGCGGGTACCCTGATTGATCCACGACCAGTCGGCTTGATTTTAATCACCGCACCAGAATCAGTCACTCGCGCGCGAAAAGAACCCAATCTTCCGGGTATCCATGACAGCACCCCAAACCTTGATGTTGGCAATCTTGCCAGTATCATCGAATGAACCGAAACCAACGTAGCCCGATCCAAAAGTCTTGTCCTCGGCCACCATGATCGGTTTGCTGAAGTCGTCGAAATACACTTTGACGGTACCGTCGGAGACTTTGCGTTCGAGCCGGACCTTGTGCCAGATGCCCAGGCCCCAATTCACGCCTTTCGTGGTTTCCGTGGCGATCTTGGTGCGCGGTTTTTCGTTCACGATAAAAATGTTGTGGGCGTGATCATCCGCCGCCGTCGCGATGTGGGCGTAATAAAACTTCGTCGGGTCCTGAAAGCCGAAGAAAAGACACATGTCCCGGTGGCCATACTCTTTGCCGGTCTGGATCAGGTCCGCCTCGAGAATAAAATCACTGAAGACCTTGTCCGCAATCAGCGCGATGTTGACGGGTGAGCGGACGGCTGGTTTGTAGTTGCTTTGCGAAACCAGTTCGAGTGCGGAAGTATTTCCGTCCTTGGATAACTTCCAAGCCTTTGCATCGGTCATGACAAAGTCCTGAAGCGCGGATGGCTGCTCGAATTTCTGTTCGTAAAGCAGCTTGTAGCCGACAGGCAGTGCGGGAGAGTGGTCGGCTGCGAAGCCGGTGACCGCGAGAGTGACAGCAATTATCCCGGGCAGGAAGTGGCGGGAAAACATTTTCGTGGTTCCTGAGCGCCCGTTAAACTTTTTCCGGAACGACAAAGGGTGCGCGATAATCGCGGGTCAACATCGCATTGGCTTTCGAGTTGTCGATAAAGCGCTCCTTTTTGCCGTCCATCTTGAGGGGCACGCCCAACGTGAGTTTGGTCTTGCGCAGATCAACGCCGTTGGAGGCCAGATGTTCCTCCATCCGACCCAACGTTTCGAGCGCGGCTTTGTCAGTCTTGATCGCTTCGTGGATTTCGCCAGGGTTCGCTTGTTGGCCGAGTTGATAGGAAATGTTGCCCGTGTGGCACAACGCACTGGAAAGGTGACCTTGCAAAATATCCGCATTCAGATCGGTCACTTTGCGGCTGCGCATGGCCTTGATGAAATTGGCAAAGTGATCCTCTCCATGACCGGAGAACGTCTTGATCTGCTTTCCTTCCTTGTCGTAGGCCGTCGCGTCCGCCAGATAGCCGTGCTCGCACTCGACCACTGTTCCAACTCCCTCGCCGCGATATTTGTCCATCTGCTCGGCGCTCAAACTGGAAGCCAGCCCGCGCACTTCGAAGATCAAAAGCGAATCGCCGTAGTCGTGAACAACCATCTGTGTGTTGGCAACTGTCCCGTCGTCATCGTAACCAAGTCGTCCGCCAATACTCAGGACTTTCGGCGATAGTTCGGACTTGCCGAGCGCCCAGCGAGCGATGTCCATTTGATGAATGCCCTGGTTGCCGAGGTCGCCGTTGCCGGTCGGCCAGACCCAATGCCAGTCGTAGTGCAGTCGCGTCCGCCGGAGCGGTCCCATCGGCGCGGGACCGGTCCAAAGATCGTAATCGACCGACTTGGGAATCGGTTGCGGGCCGACAGTCTTGCCAATGCTCTTGCGACGCTTGTAGCAAAGCCCGCGTGAGATGTTGATCTTGCCGAGATTGCCGGCCTGCACCCATTCGATGGCGGCGGCGAGGTCGGTGCGGGACCGGCTCTGTGTTCCAGTCTGAACAATGCGGTCGTATTTGCGCGCGGCTTCGACGATCCGACGTCCTTCCGAGACGTTGTGGGAAACGGGTTTTTCCACATAGACATCCTTGCCCGCCTGACAGGCCCAGATGGAAATCAACGCATGCCAGTGGTTGGGTGTCGCAGTCGAAATGGCGTCAATATCCTTGTTCTCCAAAAGTTTTCGGAAATCGGTGGAGGTTTCGATCGGCTCGTTGCGATCCCGGAATTTTTTTGCCTCCTGTTCGAGCACGGCGCGGTCGGCATCACACAATGCGACGACGCGCACGCCGGGCAATTTGCGAAAACCTTCGATGTGACTTTTGCCGCGGCCATTGAACCCGATGACAGCGATGCGGATGTCGTCGTTGGCGCCGATGACCCGCGCCCACGAATGGACTGGCAGACTCAGGGCGGCAGTGGTGACGACGGAGTTCTTAAGAAAACTACGGCGAGAGATGGTTTTCATATCAGAAGGTGGCGCCGCCGGTTCTTGAGACCGGCTGAGCGCATGTTGCAGGTTAGACTTTTTCCGGCACGACAAACGGTTTGCGATAATGCCGGGTGAGCAATTCGTTGGCTTTGGGATTTCCGATGAAGGTTTCGGTCTTGGGGTCCATCTTCAGGAATGTGCCCAAGGTCAGTTTGTTGATGTTCAAATCCACTTCGTTCTTCGCGAGATGGTCGGCCATGCGGTTGAAGGTTGCCATGGCTTCCTTGTCGCCTTTGATCGTTTCGCGAATTTCATCAGGCGAACTCAGCTTGCCAAGGCGATGCGAATCATTGCCGGTATGACACAGGGCGCTGGACAGGTGGCCCTGCAGGATGTCGGCGGTCAAATCGCTGATGTTGCGGCTGCGCACGGCCTTGATGAAACTGATCTTGTGGTTCTGGCTGCCTTCAAATTTTTTGATCTGCTTGCCTTCCTTGTCGAAGGCGATGGCGCTGGAGTAACTGGGCACCAGCACGTGGCCATGCTCGCATTCGATGACAATACCAATACGAGCGCCCTGGTAATTGTCCATGTCTTTCGAGCCTGCTTTCTCCGGCAGTCCGCGAACTTCAAAAATCAGCGGGGCCTTGGCGTAGTCATGATAAATCATCAGCGTGTTGGGAGTTTCGCCGTCGTCAACATAACCGAGCCGGCCACCGACGCTGAAGATGCGGGGGGAGAGTTCCTGCTCGCCGAGGAACCAGCGCGCCACGTCCATCTCGTGGATGCCCTGGTTGCCAATGTCGCCGTTACCAGTGTTCCAGACCCAGTGCCAGTCGTAATGCAGATTCTTGCGCATGAGCGGCAGTTTTTCGGCCGGACCACACCACAAATCGTAGTCGATGTTGGGCGGAATCGGGGTCGGGCCGCTGACTTTTCCGATGCTGCCGCGCGGCTTATAGCAGAGGCCACGCGAAATGAGGATTTTGCCGAGGTTGCCCGCCTGAACCCATTCCACGGCTTCACGGATGCCCGAGCTGGAACGGCTTTGCGTACCCGTCTGCACGATCTTTCCATACTTGCGCGCGGCTTCGACGATCCGGCGACCTTCGCTGACGTTATGTGAAACGGGCTTCTGAACATAGACATCCTTGCCCGCCTGAACGGCCCAGATTGAAATGAGCGCGTGCCAATGGTTGGGTGTGGCGGTGGAAATCGCATCAATGTCTTTGTTCTCGAGTAATTTGCGGACGTCCTTGTAAGTCTCCACCTTTTCATTCTTGTCAGCACATTCCTTGGCGACCCGGTCCAGGACGCTGCTATCCACATCACAAAGCGCGACGACGCGCACGCCGGGAACTTTACGGAAATCGTTGAGATCGGAATGGCCCTGCCCATGAAACCCGACGATGGCGACGCGGATATCATCATTGGCACCGCGAACTTGCGCCCAGGAACGGACGGGCAGACTCAGCGCGGCGCCGGTGAGAAGGGAATTTTTGAGAAAACTTCGGCGATTGATTCTTTTCATAGTGTTAATGGTTATTTGACAAGGAAAGCGTTTGTATATTCAGAATTCGTTTCAACCCTCATTCCCCAGCATATTTTTTGTAAAGGTCGGCGATGCCCGCCTGCTTCTCATCGCCTTCGTGGAAAACGAAGCGGTAGCGGTAAGTCACGCTCTTGCCGGCGGGGATGACATACTCCCCTGCGCCGGGTGGCTTCTTCTCAAAATCATGGACGCCATACGGGTTGGCAGCGAACAAACCGTAGTCACGCACATGCCACCAGGTTGGATGCTGCGGGTTCTTGGGGTGATCGAACATGGCGACGCCAACAATCTTATCGTTCACCGGCCCGTAGTAGTCGCACCACGCGGCGCGTTTGCCCCAGGTTTGCCCATCACGCACGCCTTCGCTGTTGACGATGTGGCCGGTTGGCTTGCCCTTGTTGAATTTGTTGTGGGTCAGCCGCATGGTCTCAGCGAGGCGAATGGCCATCGTGCCTTCCTTGGTGTCTTCCATTTTCACCTCGCCATTCGAGGCGTGAATGGTGACGTCGTAATCGATGATTTGCTGCTTGGCATTGCCGGAGAATCGAATTGTGCGGTCATCAGTGGCGACAACAGTGCCGTCCTTGGCTACCCATTTGTTTTGTGAATGGATCACGCCGGACTTCTTGCCGGAGCTGACTTCAACGAATTTTTCGTGGACGGTCTTGCCGGCCTTGGGGCTTTCCGACCAGAAATCCTGGCCGTTGACATTGCCGTGCGCGTACCAGAGTGAGCGATGATGCGGATGGTCGCGTTCCTCGTTCTCGACCTCCTGCATCGGCCAGTTGCGGGTCATCTTGCTTTCACCCGGCCCGATGATGGGATAAAGGAAGGGGCGCGAGACATCCTTGAAATGATATTCGGTGAAAAGTTTGCCGCCGATTTCCACTTTTACCCTGCCATCCAGTTTAGTGAGTTTGACGGCATCGGTATCAGCCGCCGAAGAAGATTTTTCCGCGCCAAACGCCCAACCGTTAACCAATAACAGGAAAACGCCAAAAGAAACGATTTTGTGATTCATGGTGAAGTGAACTTTAGAAGAGTGCAGCGGACGGTCAATCAAAAATACAAGCCTGCGTCCAGACCGCGCCGGGCCGCACGATTGTTCCTTTAGAGCGGTTGCCCAAATAAATTTCCCGCTAGAAACACCCAGACCCCTCACCCGGTCTTCGACCACCCTCTCCCCATCGGATGGGGAGAGGGATGGGGTGAGGGGCAAGCCGGGAATTAACTCTGGAAAACAATATTGCCAGCGATGCCGTTGGGAACGCACTGAAGCGCGTCAGCGGCGCGGAATTAAATTCGGCTTCAACTCGATCGCAACCAACGGGCATCAAACACCAAGCCGTGAACCACATCGAAGCGGACTGAAGTCCGCGCTCCTTGCGCCAGCGGACTCGCGGTGACTTCTTACTTCGCTTTGTCGAGCAACTCGATGTCCTTGAAATACACTTCCACGTCCTGACCGCCGTGAAGTTGCAGGGCCAGTTTCCCTTCCGTGCGTCCGGGATCATCGCGTAATTCGGCGGTGCGAAAGCCGTTCACATTCACCACAATCCGCCGGCCCTGGGCCGAGACCGTCATTGTGTTCCACTGGTTCGCGCGATACCATTTCTTAACGTCATCGGGTTTCGGTTGCGAAACCCAGGCACGCCCATTCGTTTCGTAAAGTCCGCCGGCGTCTTTTTCTGGATCGATCTCGGCCTGAAAACCGGAAACGCCGCTGAAGCCTTTTTCTTCGATGCGAAAATAAAGTCCGCTGTTGCCCTTCACCGCTTTGTATTTCAACCGCACGGTGAAATCCTTGTAAATGGCGTCCGTCACCAGGTGGCCAAATTCCTTCTCGCTCTGCGCGTGTCTGCCGTTGATGACGCCATCGGCAATTTTCCAGTCGCCTCTGCCGATGGGATGCCAACCATCGGACGTCTTCCCGTCCCAGATTCGCTCCCAGGTGTGCTGGCCCAAGTCCTGCAGGCGGATGTTCCGAAAGCGCACCTTGGTGTTCTTGCCGGAATGCACCTGTAAGGCGATCAGCCCGTCGAGGTCCATGGAATCAACATAATCGGTGGCCGGCACGCCATTGACCCAGGACTTAATCGAATCGCCGATGCAGACAATGCGATACTTGTTCCACTCATCGGGTTTGAATGCTTTGCCCGCGGGTCCGTTGTCCGCAAGATCTTGCAGCCATTTGCGCCGTCCCTGCTCGTATAACCCGCCCGACCACGCGCGAGCTGAACGGTCCACTTCAATCTGATAACCCACCATCACGTCCTTGTCGTTGATGTGGCTGCGAATCTGGACGCCGGAGTTGCCGGATTCAAGTTTGACTTCCAGTTCTAAAATAAAATCGCCGTAATTCTGTTTGCTGCACAGCCAACCGTGGCCCCCTTTGTCGCTCTTGCCGACGATCATGCCGTCCTCCACTTCAAAATTCGCGCCGCCGCGCGTCACCCAACCATCCAGCGTCCTGCCGTTATAGATCGGTTTGAGTTCTTCGGCGGCGCGTAGCGCACCAATGCACCTCGATAAAAGGATAAGGATCAACAGGCCTGCGGTAACTCGTGAAGATTTGAGTTGAGCGAGGCGTGTGCGCATGTTCGGTCGCTACAAAACATCTTGGCGGGAAAATTACAAGACTAACCGGCGGTGTCCTGATTTGAAGGGAGATCATCTTTCCCGAAGCAAACGTCCTACTTGCGGAATCCAACTCGTGAGGGGCTTAGTAAATCAATTGGAGAGCGCTGGTTGGGCGGGTTAGTTTTCATCGTCATCCCATATCCGCCTTGTTAGCTATCCAGATGATAGCCGCCAGTAATGCGATCCCGGCAAGTTTCCACACGCCGAACGGTGCGCACATTAATCCGATGCCGAGCAGCAGCACGATGAGCGGGAGTTTTCTGTTTCCGTTGTAGAACGAAATAATCACTCCCCCGACCCAAGCAATCATAGCGATGAGGTAGATGAAGTAGAACATGAATACTCAGTGTTGGCATCAACGCCCATGCTCAACGACCGCCGCCGGGGACGCTCTCCGCGCGGCCAACACCTCACCCGAAAAGACCTGGCGGAAATCCCCGACCCTCTCGACAACCCTCATAGGCGCTTGAGCGCTCTGGTTGGTGTCACAATCGTCATATCACGAACGTTCCGCCATCAGGTGTGTGGAAAGTGTGAAACTCTCCGTAAAGTGAGGCGCTGTGCTCATGCTTGTAACCCAGCGACTTGATCCTCTCAATCTCCTCGTCCGAATAATCTGTCAGGAAAAGATTGAAGAACGCCTTGTGCTTGTGGTCATCGCTCTCCTCTAACTGAAAGCGCAAATCGCTCCGTGAAACTCTCGCACCGCGCTTGCCGGTGAACAGAGGCAACAACTGGTCACTGCCGAGAAATTTCCAAAAGTTGTGGACGGCGGGGGGTGGAAAAAAGGCATCCTGAGGGGGACAAAAAAACCTGCTGCCATCACACGATGGCGGCACAACC